>CAIVGO010000640.1 GCA_903905445.1 uncultured Bacteroidota bacterium | reverse complement strand
GCAGAGCGTTTCCTTTCCATAAACGGCTCGGATTGCGGCATTGCCAACGTGAACATCGGAACTTCCGGTGCTGAAATTGGTGGCGCGTTCGGCGGTGAAAAAGAAACCGGCGGCGGCCGTGAATCCGGCTCCGATGCCTGGAAAGCGTACATGCGCCGTCAAACCAACACCATCAACTACAGCCCGACCGTGCCCTTGGCCCAGGGGATTAAGTTTGATTTGTAGAAAAGGTTTTTTAGGATAAAATACACATGAGTCATCCCGAATTTTGGTGAAATCCAAAATTCGGGATTTTTTATCCATTTTACCGGGCACACAGCAAAGCGGAAACATTTGGGCAACGCGACGACTTCGGAGAAGTCGAACATTTGTAGAAAACATACAATGCCCGAACCCGATCACGACTTCGGAGAAGTCGGGCATTTGTAGCTCTTTTTTTACAATCGAATCCATTTTCCAACAAAAACACCCGTGTTCGTGCGCATCCGAATCCAATAGATTCCCGGCGATTGGTTTCCGAGATCAATGGATTGACTATGAACATCGTTTTTTTGAAACACGATTTTACCCGACGCATTGATTACTTCCACACACGCAGCCAAGGTTCCTTCCGGTAACTGAAATTGAAGCAATCCATGAGCGGGGTTGGGTGCGATTTTTAAGGCCTGGATATTGCTCGGATTGTTCGTGGACACGATTTTGCAGGTATCCGTTGATTCAAAAGCGCCCATATCTACTTTTCCGAACAAAATACGTGCGGTTCCAGCTAAATCGGTACTTATGGAATCTATGAAGGCATTGTTACCCGCATTCACAGCGGGAGAGCAAGCGCGCAAGCGAAAATCACCGGCGAGGCTGTCTACAAACAATGGCGACTTTACATATTTATTCCCGGCTGCCAGAAAGTAATCTATATACCCTGTATCTAAAATTGAATGTTCCACAAAAAATTCTTCTGGCACTAAGCTTAAATTGCTATTTGAAAAGAGCCGATCCGTATTAGTTTCCCAAATAACAGAATTTCTGATTTTTATCCGGTTATAATACGGGTTGCCTGGCTGACTAAAGGAAGGATAGTAAGATTTGGCAAATACATATTTGTTGTTTTCATAAAAGGTACAATTGGTTATTTCGGTATTATAATACACGCTATCACTCGTGAAAAACTCAAGACCACCAGCATTGTTAGCGAATAGACAATTCTTAAATGATGTCTCAGCTCTGTAATTTGCATATCCGCTCATTCTTATAAGGCTTGAATAGCCGTCTTTTCCAAAGCTGTAATTGTTGTTTAAAAATTTACAATTTTCAAAATTAGCATGGATATTCCCTGTAAAGATATTACACAGGGCATATTGGGCTCCCAGATTATTCACAATATCCGTATTTCTAAAATTTAGATTGATACTGGAACCTGGGTTTCCTTCGAACGTAAACACACTTCTACCACCAATACTACGATTATGATCAAACGCACAATCATCAATATCACAGTATATCTTATTTGATTTCCTATCTTCAATGTTAAGTGCCCCATAAGAACAACCTCCCCCTCTATTTCTGAAAATGCACCGTTTTGTAAGTACGTAGGTAGGGGTTTCGATCGCTTGATCTAGCAAAATATCAACGCTCCCAAAGCAACAGGTATCCCGATCAAAAAGACAATCGGATAGATGTAGTATGGTGCCGGTTATTTTCCCAAAAGAGATATGGCCACCTCGTGTTATTGCTGCACTGCTATTCCGAAAAGTACAATCCTCCAATTTTATCGTATCCCCATCCCTACAAGGTCCTTCCCAGGCTAGGGCGCCCCCATTTAAAGGAATACTTTTGTTGTTTTCAAAGCTGCAATGGGTAATGGAAGGATTTACGGGGTGGTAACCAAAAAAGGGATTGTAAAACCAACTCACATAAATAGCACCTCCCCTTTGTGCCTGGTTATTGACAAAACGGCAGTGGCTAATGCGTGGGTTGGTATAAGCCGCGTCTGGTGATCCAAATAACTGAATACCGCCCCCTTCGTTACCCGGATAACTTTCATAATCAACCGAATACCCATCCCGAATAGTAAAACCATCCACCACCGTAAGGCTATCCGCTCCAAAACCTGTTAGCACATGATAGTTATTATCGGTGTCCACACCCGGCTCCCCGATATCCGCACTTAAAATGGTTTCAAACATATTCCAGTTGCGCTGCGCTAAATCGGTTTCAAACCCTGAAAATCCGCCATACAATTGTACGCCGGAAACCATTGCAAAACTTTGAAACCGTTCGGGGCCCGGCTTGTACGTTCCCTGGGCGACCCAAATGGTGTCACCATGTATTGCGTTTCCAATGGCTTGCTGTAAATCGGCGTAGGCGTCAATCCAACTTTGGCCGGTTTGCAAGCCATTTGCATTTTGATTTACAAAGATTGTTTTTTGGGCTGAAAGGGGGCTTTGGGCGAGGTAAAAAGATAAAATAAGCAGTAAATGCGTATTTTTCATAATAATTAGTTGGTTTAAGTGCCCGTAATAACCACAGTAAGCGGTGTGATTATTACGGGCGTATATAAAAGTTTAGGAAAATCTACCTACTCCACCACCACCTCGTCCACAAACAACCAAGCCCCGTTCCCCGAGCCTTCTTCATCTTCTGGAATCACGCCAAAGGTTTTTACCACCACTTTTAAGTAGCGGGTTTTGGTTTCCGGCAAATCAATCGTTACCTGCTCAACTTTGGTGCCATCTATTTTATCGGTATTGATGCTGCGTTGCGCAATCTGCTGAAAGGTTTTG
>CAIVGO010000639.1 GCA_903905445.1 uncultured Bacteroidota bacterium | reverse complement strand
TGTAACTCAAAACACGTAATTTGTTGCGCACTCCAAATACCATACTGTAGTGTACTGTCCGATCGGCAGGAACCCAATATTACATGACGATTGATCCACACTTGCTAAAAACAGCCCATGAGGGCGACCGGAAAGCGCAATATGCCTTGTATCGCATTTGCTTCCCTATCCTCATGTCGGTATGCATGCGGTATCGGCGGGACAAACAAGATGCGATTTTGATTTTGAATAATGGTTTTTTAAAAATTTTGCAGCATTTAGATCGTTACAAAATAAATGAAACTCCATTTGATGCCTGGATTCGGCGCATCATGATCAATACCGCCATTGATGAGTTCCGCCGAGAAAAAAAGTGGCGGGAACAAACCGTGTTTACCGATGAAATTGAACGCAGTTATTCGGAACATCCCATCAATTGGAACGAAGCGGAACAACGCCTTGATATGGAACACTTGGAGGCTTTATTACGACGATTGTCGCCCGTTACCCAACAAGTATTCAACCTTTTTGCGATAGATGGTTTTAGTCATAAGGAAATTGGCGACATGCTCCAAATCAGTGAAGGAACCTCAAAATGGCATGTGAACAATGCCCGCACACACTTACAACATTGGATCAAAACGGAGTTAAATCCGGCTTTATAAATCAGGAGTTTGCATATGGACAACTTAGACGAATTCATGCAACATAAATTTAATTCGGATGATCTGTCGGATCGTTTTGTTTTCCAGGAAGCGTACTGGGAGCAGGCCGAACGGTTGATCGTGGCATCGGAAGCAGCAAAAAAGAAACGCCGGATGATTCTATTCTGGTGGTTGGGGACAGGGTTGTTTTTAGCCATCAGCGCCATTGGTTTTTGGCAAACAGGTCTGGAACTTTGGCGTAAAACACCTGCCAAAGCATCCATCGAATACGCCGTAAGCAATCCACCCATACATGCCGCTACACCGCATGGTTCGTTGGATACAGTGGGCAGCTTGAAAACCAAGGCGCAGGTATACAATAACCAAACTGTATCTGAAATCTCCCCTGTGTATTCATCAAAAAATACTATAAAAAACAGTAAATCAATTCGTTTAATATCTGATAAAAAAGAAAATGCTGGCATCGCGCAAGTTCAGGACGCGCATGTAGCTGCGCATTTGCCGTCAAATCCAGCTCCAATAAATCCAGACATTGCCCCAATTTCCGGGAGTTGGTCGATGGCTTTCGGAAGCCCCACCCAAGCGGAGTCCCCGATGCTACCCGAAACGGCCACTACGGAGGAGCGTCCTGAAATTATCCAGCTTGCAGCGTTACCAAGTTTGTTAAAACCTGTTGAAATGGAGTTGCAAACATCGCCAGGTCCATCCAAGTTTGCCGGGTTACCTGAACCAATACTTCAACCGCGTGCTATACGAAAAGGCCTTGAAGCCGCTTTGACTTATTTGCCTACCGGTGAACAAGGCAGCCGTTGGGGCCTGAATCTGGCCGGATTTGCCGAATATCCGATTAAAAAGCACTGGTCTTTGCAAGCGGGTATTGCTTATCGATTGCAACCCATCGTAAACTCGACTTCAGAAACTTTTGATTCTTCGGCCGCTTTTGCTGATAATTCCAACAAAATTGCTCAAACCGTGTCGTACACGTATAGTTTTGGCTACACCTTAAAAAGCACCGAGCGTTTTGCAACGGCATTACATTATGCAAATGTACCCATCGCAATCCAATGGCGGCAGCGCGCATTTTCCCTGCGTGCTGGTTTTTCGCCCGGTTTTTTGTTTGCCAGCACGCAAAATGTTAAAAGTACCACGGAATCATCGCTTCAAAGCGCACAATCTACGGCCAATCAACGCGTTCAATTTGGCAGGCCTCAAAACTACCGGAACTTCGTATTGAATAGTTTTGTAGCAGCGGAGTACAACCTGGTGGGTGCCTGGTCGGTATTTCTACAACCACAATATCAGTTGATCAACCCGCTCAAACAAACCTCGACAAAGTTTGGTAAGGGTGGAATATGGTCGATTGACCTTGGTGTTCGGTATATTTTTTAATGAAATAGGATGCAAAAACTTAGTTTCGTGCTGTTTTTTTTGCTGCTGTTCTTTGGTTGCGCAAAGGATTACAGCGAAAGTGTGCAATCTGATACGCCCGTTTTTATGGCAGATTTCAGTGTGGGCGATTCCAGTTATCAGTTGGTAGCCGGAAAGGATAACTACTATATGTACACCGATTATTATATGGATACTTTGCAGGTTTTGAACGCGGTTGGTTCATTTTCTAAAACGACTTGCATGGATAGTGTATGTCCCAAAACCTTGCGATTTGAAATACGCAACACCGATTTAAGTGGTACTTTTTTTAATGCAAATTCAATCGCGAATATCTCTACCTTTTATCAAGATGAGGCCTTATTTGATTCCTTACAATTAGGCAGGGCTAGCATTACCTGGACCGATTGGCAGGGCACGCAATGGAAGACTAATTCGGGGCAGCAAGGGCTTGATAGCTACTTTAATATACTATCCGTATCGCCGTATGAATCCAATGAAAAAAATCAGGCAACCTACCAATTAGAAGTCAACTTTAAAGGCTTGATGTACAATGCATTGGGTGCTTTTATGCCCATTCAGGGGACCGGGATCATTGCAATCGGGGTTCCTTAAATACCTCGCCCAAATCAGGAAAGTTGTTGCATGAGCCAACTGCGTTCTGCCAATTGAGGGGTTGCTTCTGCTTCCGATCGAATCTGGGCTTTTGCGGTGTTTGTCAGTGGCGCTTTTCGAATCATGAGCCTTACCAATCGAATCAGGTTTTCATAATGGGCTTTATGGTAGCCAAGGTTGGTGCGCCTGCGCAAGTAAATACTAAAACTATCGAGCAATGCATCCAGCGCATCAACATAGCCGCGTTCATAATATATCCGCACCAACATAGAACGGGCATCAAGGTTGGTCAGGCTGTCATCGCCCAGGCTGGCATCGCGCAACAAGGTCATGGCTTGCTCATAATCACGTAAGCGGAAATAGTACACGGCCAGGTTATACACATACGCGGCATGTCGCTCGCGCGGGTGCAGGAAGGGCTTGTAATTTTCGAGAAATTGCCGCACCCAATCAAATTGTCCTGCCATAATACCTGCCGTAGTAGCATTTTTATAGGTAAATTGCGATAAAATGCCGTTTTCGAACAAAGCCTTGTTTTCAATGCCACTTTGGTAAAGTTCGAAAGCCTGCGCTCGGAAATGATCTTTTCCGGCGTTGATTTTTCGAATACAGAAATTGAGTGCAATCAGGTATTGTTCCCGGCGTTCGGCTTCGCGGAATTGATGTCCGTATTGGTGAATCAGGTTTTTAGCCTCATAAAAGGCATCTTCGTTTTCGGGGTTGTTCAATGCAGTGCGCAAACAGGTATATAGCCGAATGCCCGGGTTCGCTTGCAGGTCCGGGTGGTCTGGATTTAATGGAATAGGATCGCTAAGACTGGTTGCT
>CAIVGO010000638.1 GCA_903905445.1 uncultured Bacteroidota bacterium | reverse complement strand
TGTCGATCATTCGGGTTCTACCCGTGGGGCAGAGCCCCAGTGATCGACACACGCGGTAGAACCGCGCGCGAGCAAGGGTTATTGAAAACTACTGGCTTCTAATCCATTGAAAATCAATTTTTTATCCGACCATCCTTCAAATCCATTTAAATCTGGGTATAAAAGCCTCTAAAAGGATCTTTTTGATCAAAAAAAATCCCGAATTTGGGCTTTCACCAAAATTCGGGATGACTCATGTAAAAAAAGTAGTAGCGCGAGGGAGGCTTGAACTCCCGACCTTGCGATTATGAATCGCACGCTCTAACCAACTGAGCTATCGCGCCAAAAAGGCTTTTTAAAAAGTGCCTCAAAAGCGGGTGCAAAGATACAACGACCTGTATCAATTATGCAAAAAAGTAAACAAACTTTTCACAATTATTCTAAAGAAAGTACACCCTTGATGCTGCCTGCTTCTTTTTTGTGCAAATCAAAAATCATTACCTTGTTTTCTCCTTTGCGCATAAAGGCCCCGGGGAGGTATAAATGCTTTTGCGGACCGCGGTTCCAGTAGCGCCCCAGGTTGTGGCCGTTTACCCAAACCACGCCTTTTTCCCAATCGCTCATATCTAAGTAGGTATCGCCCAGGGTGGCCATGTAAAAGGAGCCTTTAAAAAAACGGCCGGGTTGGTTTACACCATAAACGGGTGCTAAATTGCCTGGTTTGAGGGTATTTAAGTAAGCGGTATCCATGGGTAACGAAAACATTTGCCAGTTTTTCAATTCCTGGCCATTCAAGGTTACCTGGCCGAGAATTCCTTTGGGATCGGTCATTTCCCTTCCATAATTGATACGCCCCATGCCTTCCACAAAGATATCTAACTGTTTGGAGGGCAAATCGGTTTCCGGCAATGCGATCGTGTACTGATTCTTCGTGCGATCCAGGGTAGTTATATATTGCCCATCTAAGTAAACTGTGGCATAATCATGCAAACCGGGCACTTCGATGGTTCCACGGGTTGGGCCGTCTAAGGCAGTACGATACAGGACGAATCCAAAGTTTTGACCGAGCGCTTCCATGGTTTTGGGCTGTTCCGATGCAATTGGCCGTGGCAAATGGTCAAAAACAGTACAAAACGGCGTCAATTGAAAGGGCGCAAATTCCATTTTAATCACAGGTTTTGGAAGCGCGGGTAATTCCTGCTTTAAGGTTCGGGCCAGTAAACGCCGAATTGCAAAATATTTGGGCGTGAGGGTACCATCTTCCCGAATTGGTGCGTCGTAGTCGTAACTGGTTATATCTGGCTGATAGGTTACTGAAAAATTGGCCCCTGCATAAAAATCAAAGTTGGTGCCACCATGCAGGACGTATAAACTCCAGGATTTTTTGTTTTCAATCAACCAAGTCAAGTCTTTGAGCAACTCCAGGGTATCGGCGCGGGCCCAGGGTTCGCCCCAGTGGGTAAGCCAGCCCGGGTAATATTCGGCACAAAACGCGGGCACATCAGGGCGGTATTTTTTGGCCGTGGCGAAATCGGCTGCATTGGCCCCCGGATCGAGTCCAACCACACAACCCGGAATGCTGCCGTTGTTGAGCATGTCTTTGGATGGTCCATCAGAGGTATTGAGGGGGACTTCGAGGCCATTGGCGCGCCAGGCATCTCGGAGGGCAAGCAGGTAGGGCGCGTCTTTGCCATAACTTCCGTATTCATTTTCCACCTGTACCATGATCACATTGCCGCCGCGTGTAATTTGGTGGGGTAAGATGATTTCGGAAATCTGGTTGAGGTAATTGATGGCGGGTTGCAGAAAAGCAGGGTCTGCGGTGCGAACTCGAATATTGGGTTTGGCCAAAAGCCAGGCAGGCAGTCCGCCAAAATCCCATTCCGCACAGGCGTAGGGGCCTGGGCGCAGGATCACGTAAAGACCAACGGATTTGGCTTCCCGAATAAAGGCAGCCAAGTCATTCTGGTCGCGGAAGTTCCATTTTCCACGCTGTGGTTCCAGGGCATTCCAAAACACATAGGTTGCTACCGTATTGAGCCCCAATGCTTTAGCCTTCAAAAGTCGGTCGCGCCAATAAAGGCGGGGAATGCGTTGAAAGTGCATTTCCCCGCTCCATATCTGGAAAGGTTTTCCATCGAGCAGAAAACCGGTAGAATCGTATTGAAAGGTATGCTTTGCGTTTTGTGCTTGGCAAATGGGGGCCTGCAAAAAGCAGGCGCAAAGAAAAGTGAAAAGTAGAAAACGCATCAAACGGAACTTTGTGAAACTAATTTTTCACAAAGTTAAGCGAAACGGAATTGATACAATAACGCAATCCGGTAGGTTCCGGACCATCGTTAAACACGTGTCCCTGATGGCCGCCGCAGCGGGCGCACTCTACTTCTTCGCGCACCATGCCATATTTGGTATCGGTATTGATCTTAACATATTCAGGCTTAATGGGTTGGAAGAAAGAAGGCCAACCGGTACCCGATTCAAATTTGGCATCAGAACTGAACAAAGGCAGGCCGCAAGCAGCACAAACAAATGTACCTTTTTCATGGTTATTGACTAAATCGCCGGTAAAAGAGCGTTCGGTGCCTTCCTCGCGCAGCACATCGAATTCTTGAGCGGTAAGTTGCGATTTCCAGGCTTCTTTCGTTTTTACCACTTTTACCAATTGACCCGTTGCATCAAATTGAGCCGGCACAATGGTATCGGTGCTTACTGTAGGTTGGGTGGTCGTGGTGGTAGCATCCAGCCCAGGAGCGACCACCTTGTTTGATTGGGGAGCATTGCAGGACATCAGCAGCATGCTGATTAATAGGTACTTCATGTTTTTTTATTTAGATAAAATGGTGGTTAGCGTCGTTTGCGCGGTTGATTCCACTCTTCCTTTTCGGCAAAGTTTACGATGCGTTTCATAAAATTGACCATGGAAAGAAAAACCAGAAAACCGAACGTTACGACAAGATAAATCCAGCGGTAGGTGCCTGCATCGCGCAAATCAATGCCCGAAAACAACCAGGCCGCCAATCCACTACTAAACGCCAAAGCCAGGTAACTGTATACCGAATTGCCCCAATACTTGGCAAAGTTGTCGGCCCGAAGACTAAGCAGGCTGTTGAACAGCGCAAACAACAACAAAAAAGCCGACGAAATGGACCAAGGAAACAGGGGATCTTGCAAAAACAGATTGGTTACGGTGAGTATCCATGCGCACACCATTAAAAGAATACCCAAGGTAAAAACAAGCCCTGCCTGCACAATTGGCTTCGTAATATTTTGCTCAATAAGTTTCAACATGAACTTTTACTTTAATGGGTTATCAATTTAATATCACTGTATTGAACAAAATCAGCTACCGTATCATTACCCCTTTTCGATCAAGAAACGGAATTTCGGTAAAATGCATTTCATCCATACTGCCCGGCACAAACACGTATTTTTTATCGTACAAATAGTCATTGTAGGTAAAACTTACCCAAAATTCATTGGCAAGACTTAAAACGTCCTTTTGTACGGGTTCAATTTTTACAACTTCCAGCGGGCCAATTTCTTCCCAGAAATAGCGCATGGTGGAGGTACGGCGTTGTTCGCCTGCGATTTCACCGTAACCGCGCGAATTAACCAACACCCCTTGGATCGGCTCATCTTTTAGGTTGATCAAATAGGAATCCCAAAAGTAATCGTTGTCTTCTTCAGAAGGCAAACGCGGAACAACGGCAATGGCCAAGTCCTCCACTTTTAAAATCGGGATGTCTTTTTTCATGGCAAATCAATTATAAATTTTCTGTTTGTTCGGAAACAACACATTCAAAAACAGCACTGAAATGGTGCTTAATGTGGTGTTTTACTTCCGAAAGATCGATGGTTTTGTTCAGTTCAATGGCCAGGGTTGTCACAGTTTTATCGGGATCTACAATGCCACAAGGTACGATATATTCAAAGTACTCGAGGGGGGTATTAATGTTAAATGCCCAGCCATGGAGGGTTACCCAGCGACTTAAATGTACCCCAATGGCGCAAATTTTGCGTTGTTTTTTCCAAAAATCGGCATCCGGGTTTGCAATATTTCCTTTTGGTGCCCCTTGTACCCACACTCCGGTATAGTCTTTGATACGATATGCTTCAATGCCATATTCCGCTAACACCCGAATGATCACTTCTTCGATATTGCGCACATACCGGTGTACATCATTGAAAAAACGGTCGAGGTCGAGAATAGGGTATCCCACAATTTGCCCTGGTCCGTGAAACGTAATATCACCGCCCCGATTGATGGGAAAATACTGAATACCGCGCTCCTGTAATTGCGCTTCGGTGAGTAACAGGTGGTCGATGCTGCCACTTTTACCGAGGGTGTACACAGGCGGATGTTCAACCAACAACAGGTAATGCTTTTGTACCCAATCG
>CAIVGO010000637.1 GCA_903905445.1 uncultured Bacteroidota bacterium | reverse complement strand
TTCAGGCCCCATATCGTGCAAAAGCAAGTCGGTATAAGGAAAAATGCGCTGGTTTTGCAAGGCTGCAATGGCACCCGTTGAGCCCGTTTGCATTTCCGGACGATGGCAAGTGGCGCATTTTAACTCCGAAAACAGCCATTTGCCGCGTAAAACGGTGGCATCCTGGTGGTTGCGCCGCGCCGGGACCGCCAAACTTTGCATGTATGCAACAACCTTTAAAAGGGTGGCGTCTTCCAACTCCGGATTGCCCCCATTCGGGATATTCGCATACGCTAATTGTTGCACGGCGGTCAAATGATCGGCCGGAAACAAATTGGTGGTAATCCCGATATCCCCATTAAAAGCGCCCGCTGTCTGTTGCAACAAGGAGGGTTGGTTGGCCTTCCAGCCAAAACGCCCCAGCCGACTTTGCTGCGACGTTGCATCCCAAACATAATTGGGGCGACCAGAAATACCATCCCCATTGGCATCATTTTCATCGGCCCAGGCCAAAATATCCGATTCCGACACTACTTCCAACAAGCCCAAACCGGGCATTTGCGGCGCAATACGCGGCGAATACATCCAGCCGGCCGCCATCGGACCATAATTTAATGCTTCAAAACTGTACACTGGATTGCGCAAACTGTAGGTGCCATCCGTAAATTTACCGTCTACCGGAGTGTATGAAACCCGCACCCGCGCTTCCGGCAGCACTTGCTGTATGGCTTTGTCCTGCAATTGCCCGCCATAATTGGGCTCCGGCAAAGGCCCCCCATGCACATCCACGCCCGGTACACTGAGGCGAAACAACAAGCCATTCAACGCTTCGTCCGCACTGCCCGGTGGTTTGGCGCGACCGTCCTTGAAATGACAACTGCCGCATGATAAGGCATTCATCACGGGCCCCAAGCCGTCAATAGATTGTACCGAACTTGGCGCCGACACCCAATTATTGCGAAAAAACGAGTTTCCGGTCACAAAATAACCTTCCTCTGCCGCATTCAAGCCCTTTACAGACACACCAAATGCATTTTCAGAAAAATCGAAGGTCGTCCCGTTAGCCCCGCCCGAAAATTCCTCCGCTTCCGTGGCTACAGCAACAGGCAAGGTATCTTTTTCATGACAAGCACCCAACAGCAGGCACGCGCACAAAAGATTGAAAAAAGGATGTTTCATGGTTAATAGCATTAAAATTTAGCACCCAACGCAAATCCCACATCCGCAAAACGATCACTTAAGGTGCGCAAACTGGTGATGGCGGGCACCACCGAATTTGGATTGTTCAAGATGGTTTGATCAAACGGCCCCGGGATCGCATTAATATATTGTTCCGTTTCGGTTAAGGTGGCTTTCACCAAATCATTCTTGGTTTTGTCCGTAGTTTCTGCCAGCGATGCCAAACTTGGGCCAGACACCACGCTGCCGTTGGTCCGCGTATAAGTGCCCAAATACACGTTTTTTATCCCTAAAAAGTTCATTTTGATATCCGCCAGGGTATTGTCTGAAAAACAGGAGTGTTCGTTTTCCTGATCTTTGGTGTCCAGCGCAACAAACATCCGCTCGCCCGCCAGTTCGCCTTTGCTCAACTCCCCCAAAGAAGTAAACAAACGACCTAACGCCACATCGGTTGCTGTGTTTTCCAGAAAATCTTTGCGGTAGCTGCTGCCAGGCTGCCAGGCATCCCGCACGCTTGCCAAATTTTCCAGCAACAAACCTGCCACCGCTTGTAAGTACAAGCCACGGCGTGCCTGATTTTCAGCTGTTCCGCCTGGT
>CAIVGO010000636.1 GCA_903905445.1 uncultured Bacteroidota bacterium | reverse complement strand
TTATCTAAGTGTTCGGCGCCTTTGATATCCAGGGTTTTCGACAGGGAACCGATTTTTTCGAGGTCTATTTTGCCGACAAAACTCAGCAGCACAAACTCGTCGGGCGCACCCACCAGCAGCAGCAGTTCGTTGATGATATTGCCCTGGTCTTTTATCCAGATGCGTACATTTTCCTGACCGTCCCGCACTGTGAGCAGTTCGGAGTATTCATTTTGCGGTACTTTGGAAAGGGCTTCTTTGTACAATTGAACGCCATCGGTGATAGAGTCGCAGGTAAGTACCCGCAGGCCGCCGAGGTCTTTGATGACTTCGCGCATGCTATTCCAGTCGGCATCATCGGTTTCCACTTTGGCCACCAATTGAAACATTTTTTGGCTGACATACACCGTGGTAAATCGTTCGTCTTCGCTGTATTTGGAGAAAAAACGGGTAATGGCGTCGTTTTGGGCATGGAGTTGAATGGCTGCGAGGAACAAGACCGGCAGCAGAAAAAGATACTTTTTCATCGCTTGTTGAATTTATTGAACAGTGAAGTGGGTAAAACGCCTATCCGGTCGTTTCTTTTTTCTTTTTAAAAACTTTATCGAGGCTTTCGAGGTGGTTGAGGTTTTTGGCGGCCTCCGTGCGTCCTTTGTTGAGTTTGCTGGACACCAAGGCGAGGGCTGCTTTTACTTCTGCGTATGCCTTTTCGGCTTCGGCGCGTTCTTGGGGTGTTAAAGGCGTTTCCTGGTGGGCCAAAGCTGCTTTAAAGCGTTTATGGATTCCAGGCTTGCGTTTCAGTCCCGGCACGGGTTTCATCGTATTGGTGTCAGGAAGGGTATTGATGCGCGTAACAGGTGTTTCGGTCGGTGTGGGAACTACCACAAGGTTTTGATTTTCAACGGGTTTGTGTAAAATCCACCAACCGCCCGCTGTTAGGATTAGGGCAACCGAGGCTGCCGCTGTCCAATTGCGCCAAGCAAGGTTTCGGGTGCGGACTTGCATGGGAACATTCCCCTGAAACGCAAGTGCTTTTTCGATTGCGATGGCCTTGAAAAGCGGCGCAAAGGCTTGCAAACGCGGGTCAATATTCCCTGCTTGGAAGTACTGTTTTAATTGTTGTTCCTCCGCGATGGAGGTTTCGCCCTCCCAGTATTTGTCGAGTAAGGCAGCAATTTGTGCGTAGTTCATGTTGTTATGGTTTCAATACCAATCAATTTTTCACGGATGGTTTTTCGGGCGCGGTGCAGGTTTACTTTTACCTGATCCAGACTAATGTTCAGTACTTCGGCAATTTCCTCGTAACTGTGCGCTTCAATATCGCGTAAATGCATCACCAAACGTTGTTTTTCGGGCAATTCCTGCATCAATTGGCGAATATGGGCGACCATATCCTGGCCTTCCAGCACCTGTTCGGGGTTCGCATCTTGTCCGGGCCGGTCGGGCGTACTTTCAATCGCTTGCGTACGGCGTATGTTGCGTGTCCGATTTTTGTCTAGCGAACGATTGCGCGTCAGGGTCATGCACCAGGCTTCCCAGTTTTGCACATTTTCTGCTTGCTGGGCCTCTGTTTTCCATACTTTTTCGAGTACTTCCTGCACAATATCCTCCGCTTCATGGGTATTTCCGGTAATCCGCAACGCAAACCGGTATAGTTTGTGTCGGATCGGAAATACTTGTTGTTGGAAGATCGTCCAGTTCATAAG
>CAIVGO010000635.1 GCA_903905445.1 uncultured Bacteroidota bacterium | reverse complement strand
GGTAACTGGCACCATATCGCCTTCGTGCGCAAAGGCACAGCCCTGCACTTTTACGTCGATGGCGTTTTGGATTTGACCGTATCTTCCAGCCAGGACTTTAACAACCTGGCAAAAATCAGTATCGGGAATATTGTTTGCGGAGGGCTGAATTTCAAAGGCAGCATGGACGAAATCAGAATCTGGAACATCGCCCGAACGGCAATCGAGATCAACGATAAGAAGAACTGCACACTCTTGGGCAACGAGGCTGGTTTGCTCGCCTACTACCCGATGAGCGGTCAGGATTGTGGCGCTTGCTCCGATGGCACAAGTGTTTTTTTAGATAAAACGGACAATGCCTACCACGGATTAATACAGAACGGCGCTTACAACAGCCTTTCAACTGTCAATATCATAGATTGTCCAAACTGCGCGAACGGCGCCATTGCGATCACCACGAACCCCGCCAATCAATCCGTCTCAATCGGCGAGACAGCCACTTTTACCGTGGTCGCTTCGGGCAACAACCTGTCATATCAATGGTACCGCAGCAGCAACGGCGGTTCAACTTTTGTTGAAATTGGCGGCGCAACTGAAAATACCTACAGTTTCAAGGTTGCTAGCACCACACAAAATGACTGGCAATTCAAATGCTTTATCTCCAACGGCTGTGACTTAAAATTTACGCCCCCTGCAACCTTAAATTCGCCTTGCTTGACGCAGGTTTTGAGTACCATCACCGGCCCGGCGGCGCCTTGCATTGACAACTACTTCACTTATTTTGTAATACCTAATCCAAACATTGTTTCCTGGTCGTGGACAACGCCGGCCAACTGGTCGGTAACGAATTTTGGAAACATGATTTTTGTAAAGCCAACTGCCAATTCCGGCACAATCAGTGTGACGGGAACAGACGCCTGCGGTATCATAACGGCTGCGCAAACCTTTGCCGTTGACCCCATTGTGGTGGCAATTACGACGCAACCCGCTTCCCAAACGGTTAACCAGGACGAGGCGGTCGAATGCTCCGTTGGCGTTTCAAATGACAATGGCACGACGACCTATTTGTGGCAAGAAAGTAGCGATGGTGGCGCGAGTTATTCAAACATTTCCGGCGCAACCACAGCCACCTATGCCATTCCTTCAGCGGCATTATCGCTCGACGGCCGCAAGTTCCGTTGTATTGTATCAAACATTTGCCTCATCGACACTTCCGAAGTGGCAATATTGAAAGTAAACTGTACTACTTCCAGGCCAGATATGCCTGCCTCAATCTCGGGCGGCGCGCTGATTTGCGCAAACACAACCTTAACTTACTCAATTGCCCCTGTAGCAGGAGCGGATAGTTATATATGGACTTTACCTTCCGGCTGGACCGGGAATTCAACTTCCACAAGCATCAACGTAACAGCCAACGGCGCAGGTGGCGTTTTAAAAGTAAAAGCCTCCAACAACTGTGGCAACTCGAACGACCAGGCACTTTTGGTTTCAATCAATACGGAAACTTGCCGTCGTGGGCTGCATTTCGACGGCATGAATGACTACCTCGCAGTCGGTCAAAATGAGCAGGCCTTGACGGGCGATTTGACCATTTCGTTTTGGGTGAAACCAGATTATTTTAACGGAGAACAGACCTTGATTTTTAATGGCCGTGAATTTATCGTTGGTTTGACCAACCGCCAAATCCGATACAAGCACTCCGACGATTGCTGTGGATACGACAACACGGTAGACATGATTTTTCCCAACAACCTGGAACAGGGTAAATGGACCCATGTTACCATCACCAGAGCGACCGCCAACCGCACGCTTAGTTTTTATTTGAATGGAAATTTTGTCCAAAGCCAAACTTACGGCGACGCTTTCGCCCAACCTGGCGACAACACAACCGACCTGGTTTTTGGCGCTGGGAAGAACGGCGCTTGGGCCAACTTCAATGGTTCACTGGATGAAATCAAGATCTGGAGCGCTGTTCGCAGCCTTGACGCGTTGAAGGAAGACTTGGTTTGTTACCCCAGCGGCAACGAACCCGATTTGATAGCCTACTATGATTTTGAAACCGGACAACCTTACGGCGATAACCTTGCAGTGACGGATTTCTCAAATTTGGCAAATACCTACGGTCCGGCTGCTGTCCGCAATTTGACGATGAACGGCACCGCCTCAAATGTTGTTTCCGGCGACCTGCCCGGGATTTTGTTTCAAGACCTTGACGGAGACGGTTTCGGCGGCACAAAAGTCGGCTGCAATTTCACTGGGCCAGCTGTAGCGAATTCGACCGATTGTGATGATCAAAACAGCGCAACTAACCCGAACGCCACCGAAATCTGCAACGGGATTGACGACGACTGCAGCGGCATCATAGACGACATCCCGAATGTCCTCGCCAGCACCGATGTACCCGTTCCGATACCAGATGGGCAAACCATCATCTCTAACCTCACGGTAAATAGTCCGGTAACGAATCTGGTGGATTTGAATGTTTTGAACCTCAACATTTTCCACATCTGGATTGCTGATTTGACGGTCAAATTGAAAAGCCCGCAAGGCACGGAAGTTACATTGGTAAAATCGATTTGTGGAGACCAAGACGATATGCTCATCAATTTCGACGATGAATCTCCGGCCAATTATGGTACTTTCCCTTGTCCACCGACCAATAACGGAACCTATAAACCGTTCGAGCCTTTATCTGCTTTCAACGGGGAAAACCCGAATGGAACTTGGACGATGACGGTCATAGATGTGTACGAGGACGGCGGTAGTTTGAATGCATGGAGCCTCGGCTTCCCGTCTGTGCCCTCCACTTTTTATGCCGATGCGGACGGCGATGGTTACGGTAATGCCTCCGTCAGCATACAGGCTTGCACGGCATCTGCGGGTTACGTCAATGATTCTACGGACTGCGACGACAACAACAGCGAAATCTACCCGAACGCCACCGAAATCAGCAATGGGCTTGACGATGACTGTGATGGCGTGGTAGACGATTCTACGAATGTCAGTGCGGTAAACCAGTTATTCGGTAATGTGGATAGTGGACGTTCTGGCAAAATCCAGTTCGTGCTCTACCCAAATCCGGCAGACGATGTACTGAACATTGTATTTGCAGGAAACGAATTAGTCGCAGGCAGCGTAGAAATTTATAACCCCATCGGGCAACGCATCCAGACACAGGATATTCAGGTTTCTCCCGGCAAAGCAGTTGTTTTTCACACCAAACATTTCCCGCAGGGCAATTATTTCCTGATGTTTAGACAAGCAGACGGCGTGGTAGCCGGCGGTCGGTTTGTTATTGTAAAGTAGGTGTGGCTTTCACAGGCGAACTCCGTTCGTAGCATGCGGAATGTACCTATATTAGC
>CAIVGO010000634.1 GCA_903905445.1 uncultured Bacteroidota bacterium | reverse complement strand
CTTTACAACCTTGTCAAAGAACTGAAGTGGAAATCAAGGTAATTCCTAAAAACAACCTACCTTGACAGCATATATTTCATTTTCAAATCGAGTTGAATTTCAACTCTTTTTTGTCAACTTTTTCCGGGCGTATCCAAGTGAGGAGTGAGGAGTGAGGAGTTGATAAGTTGATAAGTTGATAAGTTGATAAGTGATGAATCAACTTGACTTCGGAGAAGTCAAGCATTTGTAGAAAACAACATTAGACAACCACTCAATTACGACTTCGGAGAAGTCGTGCATTTGTAGGTCGTGCATTTGTAGGTCGTGCATTTGTAAATCGTTCATTTTTACGTCACGCATTTTTACGTCATGCATTTGTAGGTCACGCATTTGTGAAAAACAGATGATCCCCAAAAAAACGACCCCGGAAGGATGAAGTATTTTACGGGGCGCGAAAATAACGGATTTTTAAGAACAGGAGGGCATTCAAACAGGAGAAATACAATTAAACAATTTTTTCTACTTCATAAATAGAATTAATCTTGCCAGCGAACAAACAATAAAAGTGCGGATTTTCACGCAACTTCGAAATCTCGGTGGGTCGGCCGTCGTCAATATAGCTGGTTTTGAGCTTGGATTTGATCGTATAATAGGAAAAAAGGTGCTCAAACTGCACCGAATCGCTAAAATACTGCCCCATTTGGGCGATCATTTTATACGCATTGCTCGCTGGGCGCCGCAAGCACGTGGTACAGATACCCGGTGCCGACGGAGTACAAGCCAGGTCATCTGCTGTTTGGCAATCAAAATGCGGCAGGTTTTGGTAAGAAATTTTATGGTGCGTATAGGCCACCGACGAAAGGGACAACAACCCGCTTTTTCCGTAGGGCATGATCGAACCAAAAGGGCCATCCATCACGGTAAGTCCTTTGTTTTCAAACGCTTTGCTGGAAACAAACGCAATTTCAGAAATCTCATGGGTTAAATCCAGATCCGCTACCCCAAACAGGCGGTTCACAGCCGAACTGGCCGCATAAGTAGCATTAATCACCGTTGCGCTGCTGATTCCCAACAACACCGGCTCCTCTTGGGCATCGAACTGCTGGACAAGATTCATCCGCCATACATCCCCGTCGGCCACTGCTTGTGTGACGCGTGCACTCGTATACACGTGGATACCCGCATGCGCATGCACGCGCTCCCGGTAGTGCATCCCCAGCAAAACAGGATCAAAAGTGGCCTCTACCGTAGCATATAACGCCTCCAAACGATTGAAATTGAATAAATTATGCGATTTTATGGGTGTGCAGGGAATAGAGAGATATGCACAAAATCGCTCAAACTGCCGCGGATCCGTAAAAGAACCAAACCGATCCAACGCATAAAACTTTTCAAATTGGCTATGCACAAATGGCCGATGCTCCTCCGTAAACCGTGCCTTATGTTCATCACTCAACGCCGCCGTTGCAATGCTTCTCGGATAATGGTATCCACTGTGCAACCGCGCCTGGTTTACCACCGATGCTTTTTGAAACAAGCGTGCCTCTTTCTCCACAAGCGCTACCCGGGCGCCTTTGTCCGCCAGGTAAAGGGCCGCATAACAACCGAATATGCCGCCGCCAATAACCGTGAAATCGAAGTTAGTGATGAGTGAGGAGTGATAAGTGATGAGTGAGGAGTGATAAGTGAGGAGTGATAAGTGATGAGTGATGAGTGATAAGTGATAAGTGATAAGTGATGAGTGATAAGTGATAAGTTAGGAGAGAATGACTCTATAATTACCTCAATTATTTCGACCCCAGCGGGGTCGTATCTTTGTAACAACCCAACAATCTCGACCTCAGCGGGGTCGTATCTTTGTAACAACCAAACAATCTCGACCCCAGCAGGGTCGCATCGTTGTAACAACCAAACAATCTCGACCTCAGCGGGGTCGTATCTTTGTAACATCCGACCATAGTGAGGCCAATCTTGGCCGAAATACCAACCGCAGATACACCGATATGACAAAAAATGATGAATCGACCTCACCAAGGTCGATTCATCACTCCTCACTCATCACTCCTCACTCATCACTCCTCACTCCTCACTCATCACTCCTCACTCATCACTCCTCACTAAGAAACGATTTCCAACTCAATCGGAACCGCCGACAACGCCCGGCTTACAGGACAACCTGCCTTCGCGGCATTGGCCAATTCGTGCAATTGCTCGGTGCTGATGCCCGGAACATTCGCTTCCAGGTGCAAGGTAATCTTTTGGAAAGCCCAGCCTTTCTCATCCCCTTCCATATCAATCGTTGCAGAACAGCGCAATTCGGTGGGAGGAAAACCCGCGCCGGTCAGCTGAAAACTCAATGCCATGATGTAGCAACCGGCGTGACCAGCAGCGATCAATTCTTCCGGATTGGTGCCCGCAGTGCCGTCTTCGTTTTGGAAGCGCGCTTTGAAAGAATAGGGCGTGTCTTTTAAAACACCCGATGGGCCGTTTAATTTACCCGTGCCTTCTGCGCCGGTGCCTTGCCATACTGCAGTTGCGGTACGTTTGAAATGAGCCATGATGGTAGTTTTTTAAAATATTGAAAAATGCTTGAATTGATACATTTTGAGGCGCACCTGTTTGCCCCGCTCCGTTACAACAGCATCGGCATGAACCAGTTCAATGCCATCCAACAATTCTAATTCGGGACGTTTGTGCGGCGTGAGCACCACCACATTGGGCGCTGCCTGAAACAACTGCCACATCAACGGAAACAAATCTTTCGGTGGACACAAATGCAGCGCAAAGGAACTAATGATCACCGAATATTTTTCAGGAATCCCCTTTTTTATCACCGCTTCGAACGACCATGGCTGGCAGTTTTTACCCGTTTGTCGGGTGTACAAATCGGCGGTAAACGGATCACTCCCTTCGATGTTTGTACAACCGAGCGCCGTCAAAACCTGGGTCACTTCTCCCCCACCCGCCGAAAAATCCAGCACCTTGGAAGTATCCATCCGATCAAAATTCCGCTCCAGCAAAGCCTGAATTTGCAAAAAATGCGGATTCTCATAGGTATCCCCATGCGCTTTATAGTACCCTTCGGCACCTAGGGCTTCATACAAGGGTCGGATGGATTTTATGGGCGTGTCCGGTTTCAACTATTGCTTCGTTTTAAGCAGGTAATCCCGTTCCAAACTATCGATCAACAACTGATAGGCCGGATCCTCGAGTGGATTGGCGTAATTGGGCGTTTTATTTTTACCGAACAACTTCAGTTTCACCGTATTATACCGCTTCGGATTGAGGCGTAAATCTTGCATCAACAACTGAATTTGGCGTGTGGAAGTTACCAGGTTATTGTACAAGGCCTCATCCGTCAGCATTTTACCGGCAGAACCTTGTCCGCTCGACAGTTTTTGCGCCAAAGTATCCACCCGCGAAATGGTTTTCGTGGTCGTTTGCAAGGTAGTACGCAAGGCCGCGAGGGAATAAGTGATCGAGTCGATGGCCTGGCTGGCTTTGATCGAACTTTTATCCAAGCCGGCTTCCTTCAATTGCTGGCTGATGGCGGATAAATTGGCCAGGGTATTGGTAATGTCTTTGCTGTTGGCATTCAGCATCCGGGTAAGTTCGGCGGTATTATTGGCTGTAGCCGCAATGCCTTTCGTGCTCGTTTCGAGCAAACGCGACAATTGTGCGGTCACGATTTCAATATTCAGCAGTGATTTTTCCAACGCTACAATCGACCGTCCTGCGCCTTTTGGGTCGTTCGGATCGGCGATAGAGTCCCATACGCTGGTCAAACCTGCCTGCAAGCGATCGGTGTACAAATCAATTTGACCGGGTTCGCCCACCACCGTTTGCAGAAAAGATTTGGATGCGCCTTGCAGGTAATCGCCGCTTTTGGCACAGTTGCCGTCGCAGGCATACGGAATCACCAACTCCACCGCTTTACCGCCCATCAAGGTCAGGCCGATAATGGTCGCCACCGTTTCTTTTGGAATATCAATATTTTTATCAATATTGAGCACGGCAATAATGGTCTGGTCGTCCGTTTTATCCACGTACATATCCTTTACCATGCCCACCTGGAATCCCTTCACGAATACCGGGCTGGAGGGACGCAATTGATCCACATTTTGATATTTGACATAAAACACCCTGGAGGGCGTCAGGATATTGATGCCTTTTAAAAATTTAAAACCCCAAATCGCAAGGGCCAGGGCCGCAATTGCGAGCAGCGCTATTTTTGTTTCGTTGTTCAGTTTAAACATAGTAAAATTTAAGATTATTTGCTGACCGGCACAACGGTCGCGGTTTTAAATCCAAGGTTTTTTACCTCCATCAACATATTGTCGGCGTCGGCTTTGGTTGCAAAATTCCCCGTGTAATAATGGTATTTACCCTCTTTCACGACTTCCCGTACCTCCCCAATCAAACTCAATTGACCGGCGTTGGGATCGAGGCGATTTTGCCAGGAAATCAAATAAATTTCATACCCTTTGGCTGCCTTTGGGGGCGTTTTGCTGCTACCTGTATTGGTTTTGCTTGCGCTGGCCGATTGGTTGGTTTTGACTGTTGCCGGCTTGGGGTTTGCTTTTGCAGGTTGTGGTTTATTGGCGACCAGTTGTGGTTCCGGCCCCACCATATTACCTTCCATTTTTTCTTTGTAGGCCTCAAATGCCTGAAAAATAGCCAAAGCCATCGCATCCCGGCCTTCTTCCGAGGCAATGTAAGCATCTTCCTGGCGGTTGGTCAGGTAGCCCGTTTCAACCAACACCGCTGGCATGGCAGTTTCCCGCAAGACCAAAAACCCTGCCTGTTTCACCCCTTTGTCTTCCCGTTCTGCCGTTTCTACCGCAAAACGCTGCACTTGGCTGGCAAATAAAATACTTTGCTCCAGGTAGGCACTTTGCCAAACACTGCTCAAAATATGCGCCTCCGGACTATTCGGATCATAGCCGTCGTAATTGTTTTGGTAGTTTTCTTCCAGGGAAATCACCGCATTTTCGCGTTTGGCTACTTCCAGGTTGTGCGAGGCGCGGTGCATGCCCAACACATACGTTTCGGTGCCCGTTACCTTGCTCGAAGAAATCGCATTGCAATGCACACTGATAAATAGATCGGCGCTGTTGCGGTTGGCGATGGCGGCCCGTTCGTTGAGTTCAATAAACTCATCCGTTTCACGGGTGTAGATAACCTTGATATGGGGAAATTGTTGCTCAATCAGACTGCCTAATTTGAGCACAATAGCCAGCGCATTGTCCTTTTCTTTGGAGGTAGCGCCCGAGCATCCCGGATCTTTTCCGCCATGTCCGGCATCTAACACCACTTTTTTAATTTTGTAAGCGTGTGCCTTCGTACTTTTGTGGCGCAGTGGAAAAGGCCATCCAATTGACGTCGCGGCGAAATGCGGGGAAGGCCACGCGCAAACAGGTACACCCGTTGGAGCAACAGCAAACTTGTTAAAAACAGGTGCTGCTGCGTGTAAGGTGTTAAAATTTTGTAAAAAAAGCCACGTTAGCAGTAAAATAAGCGTTCGTAGCGCAGGATTTGATTTCATAAACCGATTTTAGTCGTTGGCTGTGGGGCTCAAAATCAGACTTTATTCACGGGGTAATTCAATAAACCCCTATTAGAACTTGATCAGTGGTGCAAAAATTGTCGTGCAAATATCGGCTTTTCTTCCAAATACTTTGCCTTCTTGTGTATTTGCCTTTGCAAGCACAGGTAGAAATCGTGCCGAACGACCCGAACAGCCCTCCGCTGAATACGGTCCTGGATACGATTGCGCCCGATTCTTCGGTGATTTTTAAGGATTCATCCGTTGTTTCACTCAAAAAAATAAAAATCAGTAACGACGGATTAGACGAAGAAGTATCCTACGGCGCTAAAGATTCGATGTGGTTTAATGTGGTGCGCAAACAAGTACACCTGTTTGGTCAGGCGACTGTGAAATACGGCACCCTCTCCATCAATGCCGGATATATTCTCCTCGATTACGAAAAAAGTGAAATTACCGCCGAACAGTTTCCCGATAGTTCGGGTACAATGGCCGGACTGCCCCAATTCAAAGATCCTACCCAGGATGTGACCGCCAACAAACTGCGGTATAATTTTAAAACGAAAAAAGGGATCATTTACGAGGCGCGCACCCAGCAAGACGACCTGTATGTGTTGGGCGAAAAAGCCAAAATTATTGGAAATACATCCACCGATACCACCAATGCCCGGGCCAAAACCACCATTTACAACCAACGCGCCCTTATTACCACCTGCGACGATCCGCACCCGCACTTTGGCATACGCACCCAAAAACTAAAAGTAATTCCCGATAAATTGGTCGTCACCGGTCTGTCCAACGTAGAAATCATGGGCATTCCCACCCCCTTGATTTTGCCTTTTGGTTTTTACCCGATCACCAAAACCCGAAAAGCGGGCCTGATTATCCCCAAAGATTTCGAATTTGCCGATCAGGAAGGCCTGGGTTTGCGCGATTTTGGCTGGTATCAACCCATCAACGACCACATGGACGTTACCGCTTTGTTCAATTTATATGCCAGCGGTTCCTATGGCGCCCGCCTGACTACCCGCTATGAAGAACGCTACCGTTTTAGCAGCAATTTGCGCCTGAGTTTTAACAACCGGGTTTCGGAAGATAATTTTGCAAAAAGAGTATCTGCTAAATCTTTCGGCATTGCCTTGCAACACAACCAGGACCCCAAAGCCCATCCTACCCGCAAATTTGGCGGTTCCGTAAATATTGAGACCAACCGCGACCAAAACCGAAACCGAAACGATTATAATAGTGTATACCAGAACTCGTTGAGCTCCAACCTCAACTTTTCCAAATCTTTTCCGGGTAAACCGTACCAGTTCAATGCCTCCATGTCGCATTCGCAAAATACCCGAACGCGCATCATGAACATCAGCCTGCCCAATGCCACGTTTACCATGCAGCGGATTTATCCGTTTAAAAAGAAGGTGCCCGATGGAAAGGAGAAATGGTATGAAAAAGTTTCGCTCAACTATAATTCCGCCCTGCGCAACGACCTGGTAGCGATTGATACTGAATTATTTACCATCAAAACCTTGCAAAGTGCCCGCATGGGGATACAGCACCGCGCCGGTTCCGATTATAACTTCAAGCTGTTTAAATACATCAACATCGCCCCATCGGTCTCTTTAGAGGAAAACTGGTACCCTTACCAGATTGAAAAAATATTGAAGCCCGAAACCCGCCTGCGCTACGATACCATTCGTGAAAACGATGAAATTATCGGCATTAACCTCAATGAAAGTACCTCGCAATACGGGATAGATACTACTATTCGACATTGGGGCTTTTATAGTTACCGACAAGGGACCGCCAGTATTTCCGCCAATACCGCCCTTTTTCTGACCAAACAATTCAAACGGGGCTGGTTTCGAGGCATCCGGCACACCATCAAACCCAGCGCCAGCATCGGATTTGGACCTGATTTTACCAAAAGCCGCTACGACCGCTTTTACAAAACCGTAGAAACCGATTTGCGCCCGGCCTTTAATGATACTATAAGGTATAGTTATCTCGAAGAAGGCGTGTATGGAAAACCGCCCGGTACCCGCAGTTCCCGCGATTTAATTTTGGGGTACAACCTCATTAATGTGTTGGAATTCAAGTATTTCTCTGCGAAAAAAGATACCATTTTCAAAAAGCGTATTTTTGATAACCTGGCTTTTTCGGGCAACTATAATTTCAGTGCCGACTCCCTCAATTGGAGTCCGATTATGACTGGCGGTTTGTTCCGTTTATTTAAAGGCGTGGTAAACCTGACCTGGAATGCAACTTTTGATCCGTACATCGCCGATGCAAAAGGGCGGCGCACCAGTCAGTATGTGTTGAACGAGCGCGGCAGACTGTTGCGCACCACCAATTTGGGCTTTCAGGTCAATACAAACTGCACCTTTAAGCAATTACGGGGTTTGTTCAACGGCGAAACGCAAGCAGCCAATGGGGCATCCGTTACCCCTCCCACCACCGCACCCACCGATAAAAAAACGCCCATTACTGAAGCCGCTTTCATCGATTGGTTTGATGAATTCCGCCTGAGCCACCGGGTAACCTTCGAACGTCGCCTTATTGCAACCGGTTATGGAACCTCGCGCGACACCTTTATCGTAGGCAACCACAACGTGAGTGTTGCCGGCAATTTGCAACTCAATTCCAACTGGTCGCTCAACATCAGCAACATTGGATACGATTTTCAAAGTAAACAAATCGTGTATCCCGACCTGGGCTTCACGCGCGACCTGCATTGCTGGCTCCTGAGTTTGAGTTGGCAGCCGATCCGTGGCACCTACATCTTCTCGCTCGCCGTGAAACCCGGCACCCTAGACTTCCTTAAAATTCCATACCGAAAAAACAACTTTGACGCACGTTTGTAAAGGATATAGTCAACGCAAAGTCTTATAATCCATTTAAAATCAATTTTTATCCATCCATCCTTCAAATCCATTTAAATCTTGGCATAAAAACGGCCGCCCAAGTTTTCCTCGGGCGGCCGTAATTAAAGTTACCAATCTG
>CAIVGO010000633.1 GCA_903905445.1 uncultured Bacteroidota bacterium | reverse complement strand
TTTGAGGAAGGCATCATTGTAAAAGTAGAAGGACGAAGCACGTGCACCTGCTTGTGGCGTGGGGGCTTTGGCTTGGGTATTGAGTGCCTGGTCTGCCTGAGCCTGGGCTTTTGCGGCTGCTTCGGCTTCCGCTTCGCGCTGCTTTTTCAAGGATTTGGCAAAAACTTTGCGTTGGCTGTCATCCATATTGTAGATGCGCACAATACTATCGTTGGCGGCAATCAGGGTTATGAGGCGCGCAATATCTTTGAGGTTGGTGGCATAATCGCTCACCCGTTTGTAGCGCAGGTCGGTATTGATCAGCACATTGAGGGTGCTGTCGTAGTAATTTTTAGCTTTTACAAAATCCTCTCCTTCAAAATAAAGATCGGCCAATTTGAGGTATGACTCTGCGCGTTGGGCGGTATTGGTTTTATTAAAATCGAGCGATCGGCGCAGGTACACGATGGCGTCTTTTTTCAAGCCATCTTTCAAGGCAATATCGGCCATGACATAGTAAATCTGGTCCCGGTAATCGAGGTTTTTGAAGTCGCTGGCCATGCGTTCGAGGTCTTTATTGGCCTGCGCGCTGGTTACTTTCTGGTTGGCCCAAGCCGCCTGTACTTGCCGCAGGCGCGCATTAAACTCCATGTCGTAAATAGGCTGGTTGCGCAAGACAATGGCGTAAGCATCGACGGCAGCATCATAGCGTCCGGCGCGTTCGGCAATTTGTGCCAGGATAAAAGCCAGGCGGGCGCGTACTTTTTTCTTTTTAGTGCGGGTAATGGCCTCCTTTAATGGATCAATGGCTAGGTCGTATTTTTTTTGTTTGATCCACAAATCGGCCTCTGCGGTATATAAATCGGCGTGTAGATCGGTTGGAAACCAGGGGTCTTCCCACAAACTGCGGTACAAAAATTCGGCTTCATCGTATTTTTCACGCGCAACCAGGGTGCGTCCATACCACACCATGGCCAAGGGGAATGCTGCGGTACGCTGGAACCGTTTTTTATAGGGATTGACACTGTTTGGCGGCGGAACGGGCTTTTTCTTGTCCGAAACGGTCAATGTGATGGGTGTTGTGCTGATTTCGCTGGCTTTTGATTTAGCGTCGGCCTTTTTTTTGTCGGCAGCGGCTTGTTTTTTCTTGGCGGCAGCGTCTTTTTTGCGCTTTGCAGCCGATTTTTTGCGCTTTTTAGCCAGTTCTTTTTTCTTTTTTTTGGCGGCCTTCTTTTTGTCGAGGGCTTTTTTGCGCTTTTCTGCTTTTAACTGCGCCTTGGTTTTTTTATTGGGGTTGTATTCTTCCCGAATATATTGGAAGGTGGCTTCTGCCGTTTCAAAGTCGCGTTTTAAAAATTGGGCCTGGCCCAGGAGGGTATAGCAATCATCTACAAATTCGCTCGGGCGGTGCAAGGCAATCCCTTTCGATGATTTAGTGATGACATTATCGAGGTCGGTTTTGGCCGTAGCAGGGTCGGCAGCAACGTATGGATATATTTCCAGAATTTGATTGTAATTGTCCTTGTGGCCATCCCCCAGTTTATCCGTAGTAAGCCGAAAAAGTTCGTCGGCATTAAACCAATAATTATATTTAGAGGTCAGGTTGTGGTAACCTTTTTGGAATTTACTTGCCTCGCTTCCTTTTTTCTTTTGTGTTACACAGGCTGTTGTGAGTACAACAAGCGTCAAGACAAAAGGTATCTTCCAGAAATTTTTCATACAGGTAATAGAATGATTGATCGAGAAATGGGCATCGTTTTCCAATTTACTGCAAAATTCGGGCCTTGCTATCGATCGGATTGTTTATTTTTAAACCTCAAACCAGTTAACAATGGTACTGTTTAGCAAAAAAAGGTTGCCTTGACAAATTGGTTTTTAACAAAAAAGACCGACAAATTACCGCAACTTTGCGCCTGATTTGTTTTCACGCTGTGTATCGCCTAAAATAGCTGCCGTGCAAAAATACCTCGCTTTTTTTAAAAACTTTATCCGCTTCTTTCAACGTAATGGTGATGATGATCGCACGTTGATGGAAAAAATGCGCGACAAGTATCGTCTGGTTATTATGAACGACGAAACTTTCGAGGAGGTAAGTTCCGTAAAATTGACACCGCTTAGTGTGTATATTGTTTTTAGTTCGCTCATTGTTGGGACGGCCATCTTGGTAACAACCTTGATTATATGGACGCCTTTGAAGCGTTATATTCCGGGATATGGCGATTTTGCGCGCGACCAGGAAATTGCCGAACTCAAGTCGAAGGTGCTTAACCTGGAAAACGAGGTAGAAGCCGGACGTCGATATTACGAAAATTTTCGCAAATTACTCAACGGCGACCTTGCCGATATGAGTAAATCTGCCGCTGAAAAGAAAGGCTTGCCTGAAAATCCGGCGGATACCTTACCCAAGGATGTAGAACGGATTCCGGAAGATGAACAATTGCGCGCTGCGGTTGCGAAAGGTAATTTTACGAGCGATCCGAATACGCCCACGGTTGCCGCTGCAGGTGTGGGCAGCATCCTGCCAAGGGAGGTGCCCTTGAGTCAGTTGTTTTTTATGCCGCCGGTATCAGGAGACATTACCTCTGGCTATGATTTGCCGAAAAATCATTTTGGCATTGATGTAGCGGCGCCAAAAAATACCGCCATCAAAGCGGCTGCCGACGGCGTGGTCGTTTCGGCAGGTTACACCGTGGAAACGGGCTACAGCATTGCGATCCAGCACCCCAACAATGTGATTACCATGTATAAGCACAACTCTGTACTGTTGAAACCAGCGGGTGCGGCAGTAAAAGCGGGTGAAGCCATTGCGCTGATTGGCAATTCGGGCGAAAACACCTCCGGGCCGCATTTACATTTTGAACTGTGGTATAAAGGGCGGCCGATGGATCCTACCGATTACATTAATTTCAATTAAGGATTTCCTGTAAATGCTCGACTTCTCCGAAGTCGTGAGCGGGTTCGATCTTTGGATCTTTCCTACAAACGTTCGACCTCCAGCGAGGTCGAACATCTTACCCAAGTGTTTACGCTTTGCTGGATGTTCGTTAAAATGGATAAAAAATCCCGAATTTTGGGTTCCACCAAAATTCGGGATGACGCTTTTTTAATGAAATCCTGCAAAATGTTTATGTTATCGGCGGTTGGCTACCGGCATAGCATCATCATAACTGCCGGTAAGCACCGGTGTTTGAACGCCTGCGGTATATTCGCGCACTTTGGAATACACGTAGTTATATAATTCTTTGATGGTAATCAGGAAGTCTCCGTCGGTGTCGGCAGGTCCTTTAAGGCCTTTCAACACATAGTAGGTAAATACGCCCTGTCGCAGGCCTTGATCTTCGAGGGACAGTTCTTCGGCACGGGAAGACATCAACAAGGCAATACCGCCATCGGCATCTTCGAAGGCTTTGTAGTAGCGCTCGAGGGTAAGCGGTGCTGAGCCTTTGGATGCCAGTCCGTTTTCGTAATTCAACGAACCGCTGTGGCAGGCATCGGCAATACATAACTTATGCTTGGCTTTGCTTTCCTGAAAGATGGTTTTGATTTCATCGTGGCGCAATTTGTTGTTAAATCCGTCGTAATCAACCGGCAGGAAACAGCCATCCAAACCATGTCCACTGAAGTACAGCAATACCACATCATTGGCATCGGCGCGCAAGAAGTATTCGCGCATGGTATTGAGGATATTTTGTCGGGTAGCCGATTCATCTACCAGAACGGCGATTTGGTTATCGGGTAAAGCGCCGCCTTCCGGACTTTTCAGAAAGGAATAAAAGCGGTATGCATCATCGTCGGTAAATTTGAGCGAAGGCATGGCGGTATATCGACCAACCCCTACGACTACTGCCCAAATTTTTACATGTTTACTATTTTCAGTATGAATCGGGGTCGTTGGAATTGATTCATTCGAGTCGAGTTCTTTAATGGGCGAACCATTTACCCATTCTGCGCCATACACACGGCCGGTAGCAAAATACATAATCCCTTCACCATATGGGGCGTTGTTGCTCCAATCGCCTTCATATCGGTCGCCGTTGGCATAGTGGCAAGCACCTTTTCCGTTTGGAATACCGTCTTTGAACTCACCCACCCAGGTAGATCCATCGGGATAGGTGTAGTATCCTTCGCCAGAACGGCAGTACACCGTGCCACAGTTGCGCAGATTGGACAGGTCGGGTTTGGCTTTATTCAGCGTTGTTGCGGTCGTAACCGGAGGTTTAGTGTTAGGGCGGTTATTGGCTTTCGGTTTTTCCTGGGCGGTTGCTGCTTGTTGGTTTTCGTCAGTCAGTTTGCCCATTTTCCAAACACCAGTGACCACGTGGCCATCCGGGTAGGTCAACTTGCCATTGCCGTGTTTATTATTGGCTTTCCAGCCGCCGGTGTAAAAAGCGCCATCCGGGTAGAACATGGTTCCGGTTCCTTCAAACTCACCGTTTCGGAGGGTACCTTCATACCGTTCTTTGGTTTTAAACAGGTAAATACCGTTGCCACTGGGCTGATCATTTACCCAAGTACCGGCGTAACGGTCGCCATTGGCATAATTCATGGTGCCATCTCCGTGCATTTTATTGCGGGAAAATGTGCCTTCATACGTATTTCCATTTGGCAAGGAGATTTTGCCTTTGCCTTCACGCAAGCCATTGGTAAATTGGCCTGTGTATTTAGAGGTGGCGGCGTAGCGGTAGGTGCCACTCCCGTTTTGGCAGTTACCGCTGATACACTGTGCGGTGGTGTAAGTGATGCTGGAGCCAAAAACGGCAACCAACAGCATCAGGCGAAAAAAAAGATTATTACCCTTCATTTGAGTGTAGGTTTGGAAGATGAAATATTTGTGGTGTGTAAGAAGGGTGCAAGCTGTTTCGAATTGATTAAAGAAAACCAGTGTTTGTTCTTGAATTGTATAATATAAAACAATTTTTTTGGGCAAAATATTTGATGCGCAATACGACTTTAAACTTGCCTTAACAAGGAAGCGGACGATTGCAACATCCATAAATCGGTTGGTATAGTGTTTGCTGGTTCGAAAGGCATACTTTGCAACCCAGACAGGCTTTTTGAGGGTTAAGTACTGCGATTAGCAAGTCAAGAACAATTTCACTACCCTAATATTGTGCCATTCATATCAGAATTCCATAAAATTTGTAGATTTGCATTTTCAAATATAGAAACAATAATCTGATTTTCAGCATTTTAGAAACTTTTTTAAACATGAAAAAAAATTTGGTTTTCATTTTGGGCGCCTTCCTTATGGTGGTGTCCTGCACGACTGGCAACAGCCAAACAAAAAATGTTAAAAATTTTGGCACAACCGTTACTGCGGATCAAGCGATCACCTACGATCAATTGATCCCAAAGATGGCCAGCACCGATTCGATGCCTGCGAAGGTGACAGGTACGGTGAAGCAAGTGTGTCAGAAAAAGGGTTGTTGGATGACGTTGGTCTCTACACAGCCAGGAACGCCCGAAATGCGGGTTACCTTTAAAGATTACGCCTTCTTTATGCCGAAAGATTTGTCGGGCAAACAGGTTGTAATTGATGGGTACGCATTTATCGAAACAACTTCAGTTGATATTTTGCGCCACTATGCAGAAGACGCAGGCAAGAGCAAAACCGAAATTGAGGCGATCAAGGAGCCTTTGCGCGAGTTGTCTTTTGAGGCTGCAGGCGTGATGATTTTGGATTAAAAAAAAGAATACAATTGCACCATGCGCTGATCGCGGCTTTGCCCTGCGATCAGCGCATTTTTTTGTCCTGATGCGCAGGAGCGCCCCCCTTAAATGCTAAATTTTGGCAAATCAGCATTTTTTTATAAGGAAAATGGCTTAAACTTAAACCGCATATTGCAAAAACCTGTTATTTTGGTGGACAAAACAATCTCCTGTAAAACGCCATATTATTAACACTGATTTTGTCTTAGTGTAAAAATGACAACAATCATGTTGAAATTGATACAAGCAATGTGTTTTATTTATTTTCTTTGCCTACTGCAACGGTTTTACCACTTCATGATTCGTAAAAACGTTGTTATGCATGCTTGTTGTGAATTTCACCAAATTTAGTTTTATAGTATGAAGCATTTTTCACTCAAATTATTCATCGCCCTTACCTGTATCTTCTTGTGCAGCGGTAGTGTACTCTACGCGCAAAGAACGATCAGCGGAAAGGTTACAGACGCTGAAACAGGTGAAGGCCTGATTGGCGCAAGCATTATTGTAAAAGGTACCACAATTGGTGCCCTTACCTCGGCAGACGGTAGTTTTACCATCAACCGTGTACCCCAAGATGCATCTACCTTGAAGATTTCCTACACCGGTTATGCCGAGCAGGAACTGACGATTGGTGCCTCCAACACGTATGATGTTAAATTGGCCGCTGGTGCAGCCCTGGAAGAAGTAGTCGTTATTGGCTATGGTACCGTTAAAAAGCAGGACGTTACCGGTTCTGTGGTTGCCATTAGTGCAAAAAGTTTCAACAAGGGCGCGATTGTTGCCCCGCAGGAACTGATTGCCGGTAAAATTGCCGGGGTACAAGTAACACCATCTTCTGATGCAGGCGGCGGCGGTACCATTCGTATTCGCGGCGGCTCGTCTTTGTCTGCCAGCAACGATCCGTTGATCGTGATTGACGGTGTACCGGTAGACAACACTACTGTTGCGGGTAGCCGTAACAACCTAAACATTGTAAACCCGAACGACATTGAGACCTTTACGGTGTTGAAAGATGCCTCTGCAACCGCCATTTACGGTTCGCGTGCATCCAATGGTGTCATCATCATTACCACTAAAAAAGGCGCGCTTGGCAACAAAATACGGGTTGATTACAGTGGCCTGGTTTCGTTCAGCAACAAAACAAACCAAATTGATGTGTTGAATGCTGGCGAATTCCGCAGTTTGATTGAGGAGCGTTACGCAGAAGGCAGCGCCCAACGTGCGTTATTGGGCAACGCAAACACTGATTGGCAATCTGAAATTTACCAAACAGGCATCAGCCAAGACCATAACCTGGGTATTTCGGGTGCGGTAGGCATGATCCCTTATCGTATTGCAGGTGGATTTACCAGCCGTACCGGTATTTTGAAAACAGATGATTTGGACCGTCTTACAGGTTCGATCAACTTGTCGCCCAAGTTTTTTAACAATACCCTCCAAGTAAATGCGGGTATCAAATTGGTGCGCGACAACAACTTTTTCGCAAACCGCGGCGCAATTGGTGCTGCTGTAGCGTTCGACCCAACTCAATCCGTAACGGCCGATGGGAATGATGCTTATGGCGGATATTTTACCTGGAAACAACCGAATGGCAACCCAATTACCATCGCAACGGCCAATCCAATTGCCTTGTTGGAGCAACAAACCGACAAAGGAACTGCAAACCGCTACATTGCAACGGCTAGTTTTGATTACCGTTTTTGGTTCTTGAAAGACCTGCGCGCCAACTTGAACCTGGCGCATGACCGTTCTACCAGTGAAGGCGACGTAAAGCAACTTGCCAACGCAGCATTTGCCTTTACCAACAAAGGCTTGAACCGCCATTACGAACAGCAAAAAGAAAACTCCCTGTTGGAGTTTTACCTGAATTATACGAAAAAGATCAATATCAACCACAAAGTTGATATCATGGGTGGTTATTCCTGGCAGCGTTTTTACATCAACGACCTGAACCAATCTGAAAATGCAGATGGCACCATCATTTTACAGGAGCCACTGTCTACGCCACGTGAAAGCTTCCTGGTTTCCCTTTTTGGACGTTTAAACTATTCTTTTCAGGATCGTTATTTGTTGACGGTAACCGCTCGTCGGGATGCCTCTTCACGTTTTGGACCTGATTACCGCGCTGGTTTCTTCCCTTCTGCCGCTTTGGGCTGGAAAATTGTTGAAAACCAGGATGCCGATCTTTCCAACCTCAAATTGCGGTTGGGTGTGGGCGAAACAGGCCAACAAGATATTGGCAACACTTCTGCGCAATACTATGCTTACCAGTCGGTTTATCAGCAAAGCCAAAGTACAGCGCAATACCAGTTTGGCAATGAGTATATCAACACCTTGCGTCCTGCTGGTTATGATGCTAAAATCAGGTGGGAAACTACAAGAACCTATAACTTGGCTGTGGATTATGGTTTCTTCAAAAACCGCGTGTATGGTACCGTTGAGTTATACAAACGCGACACCCGCGATTTGTTGAACTTTATCCCGGTTGCTGCAGGTACCAACCTGACCAACTTTATCACGACCAACGTAGGTGACCTGACCAACCAAGGGGTTGAGTTCTCCTTGAACGTTGTAGCCATGAAATCAGAAACGGCTACTTGGGAAATTGGCGGTAACGTAACCTACAACCACAACGAAATCACCAAATTGACGGCTACCGACGACCCAACTTACCAGGGTGTATTCACCGGCGGCATTGCAGGTGGTGTGGGTAATACCATTCAGGTGCACAGTGTTGGATATAGCACCAATGCATTTTTTGTGTACGAACAAGTATATGACGACAAAGGCGTTCCGATTGAAGGTTTGTACGTAGACCGCAATGGCGATGGCCAGGTTACACCAACAGACCGCTACCGCTACAAAAGTCCAAACGCACCCGTGTTTTTCGGTTTTTACTCCAGCTATAACCGCGGCAACTGGGATTTCTCTTTTGCAGGTCGTGCAAACGTAGGTAACTACATGTACAACAACGTATTGTCGGCAAATGGCAACTACAATAACCTGTACAACAGCGCCGGTTACTTGAATAATGTACATGGCGAAACCCGTACGGTCGACTTTAATGTGCCACAGTATTTCAGCGACCGTTTTGTGCAAAACGCGTCTTTCCTGCGCCTGGACCACATTACCTTGGGCTACACGGTGAACAAAGTACGGATGCTTCGGAATCTGCGCGTGTACGCCACAGTTCAAAATCCAATCACCGTTACCCAATATAAAGGGCTTGATCCTGAAGTATTTGGTGGCATTGACAATAACCTTTACCCACGTTCAAGAACATTTGTTTTTGGGGTGAATGCCAGTTTCTAACTTAAAAAACTACCTTTCAATATGAAATTTAAATCATTTAAACTGCCTGCATTGCTCATGGTTGGTCTTGCCATGTTTGCAGTGTCCTGTTTTAAAGACCTAGATACGGTGCCGCTCGATAAGAACGTCACGACTTCCGAGACGGTTTACAACGACCCAAGCGCCTACAAACAAGTATTGGCAAAATTGTACGCCGGTCTTGCTTTGAGCGGACAACAAGGTCCTGCTGGTCAACCAGATATTTCTGGTATTGACGAAGGTTTCTCTACCTACTTGCGCCAATATTTCAAAGCGCAGGAATTGCCGACCGATGAGGCGGTAATTGGTTGGAACGACGGAACCATCCAGGATTTTCACCAGCAAGACTGGGACGCCAACAGCGAGTTTATCACGGCGATGTACAACCGTATTTTTTACCAAATCTCGTTGTGCAATGAGTATTTGCGTGAAACAACGGATGCAAAATTGGACGCGCGTAGTGTAGATGCTACGTTGCGTTCTGATATTGTTAAATTCCGTGCAGAGGCGCGTTTCTTGCGCGCTTTAAGCTACTGGCATGCCTTGGATATGTTCCGTACGGTGCCTTTTGTAACTGAAAATGATGTGGTTGGTTCTTTCTTCCCACGCCAAATCAGTGCATCTGAACTGTTTTCATACGTGGAAAGCGAGTTGAAAGCCATTGAAGGCGATCTGGCTGCACCGCGCGCCAATGAATATGGCCGTGCCGACAAAGCTTGTGCTTGGACTTTGCTTGCCAAGTTGTACCTGAATGCAAAAGTATATGTAGACCGTGAATTGTATTCGGATTGCATCACCTACAGCAAAAAAGTAATTGACGCTGGTTACAACCTCGACAGCAAATACCAAAACATGTTCCTGGCCGATAACAACAACGCTTCAGGCATCATTTTCCCGGTTGTTTTTGATGGTTTGCGTGGTCAAACATATGGCGGTACCACCTTTATGTGCCATGCAGCAGTAGGCGGTAGCATGAGTCCTGCAGAATTTGGCCTGGATGGCGGCTGGGGTGGCTTGCGTACAACCAGCACGTTTGTTTCTAAATTCCCAGCTGTAGGTGGCGGTACGATTGTATCACCAAATGATGGCAATACCAGCTATCCATTGTTGTATGTACCAGGCAACTACCAAAGCACCGCCTGGACGCCTTCTGACGCGACTACGGTATTGGCTTCTCCAAATGCAGATGGCAATTTTGAAGGTTACTTGTACTTCCCGGCAGCGACTGAGTTTAAGTTTACAACAGGCCCTAACTGGGACGAAAACTACGGCGATACCGGTGCAGACGGCACCCTTGAATCAGGTGGCGACAACATTAAAGTTGCAGATGCTGGTTTTTACAAATTAAATGTAAACATCAATGCTAAAACCTTCACGATCCTGAAAACGGATTGGGGTTTGATCGGCTCGGCTACACCAGATGGCTGGAACTCCGACCAAAACATGACCTACGATCCAACCGATCGCAGCTGGAATATTACTTTGAACCTCATTGGCGGCCAGGAAGTAAAATTCCGCGCAAATGATGGCTGGGATTTGAACTACGGCGATACAGGCGCAAATGCCTTGTTGGAAGCGGGTGGCGATAACATCAAAATTCCAAGTGATGGTTTGTATGTAATCAAATTGTACCTCGACAAACCAGACTATACTTACTCTATTGCCCGTCCGGCATTCGACAGCCGCGCTTTGTTCTACACAGATGGCCAATCGCTCGAAATCAGCGACATTTCTCAGTTCAAAGATGGTTACGCGATCACGAAATACAAAAACGTTACCTCTACCGGTGCGCCAGGCTCAAACCTGACTTTTGTTGACATTGACTTCCCGATGTTCCGGATTGAAGATGTGTACCTGATGTATGCCGAAGCGGTATTGCGCGGCGGTTCAGGTGGCAGCCCTACCGATGCATTGGCTTATGTAAATGCCATCCGCAACCGTGCATACAATGGAACTGCGGGTAACATTGCACAAAGCGAATTGAATCTCGACTTTATTCTGGACGAGCGTGCCCGTGAATTGTACTGGGAGTGTCACCGCCGTACCGATTTGGTGCGTTACGGTCGCCTGACAGAAACAAACTATGTGTGGGCATGGAAAGGTGGCGTGAAAGACGGTAAGTCTACCCCAGCCTTCCGCAACATTTTCCCGATTCCTGCATCTGATTTGGGCGCAAACCCGAATTTGAAACAGAACGATCCAAACTATTAATTCTAAAAACTTAACATAATGAAAAAATATCTTTTCCTATCGCTGTTGGCTGCGCTTGCATTCAACGCGTGCAAAGATGCTGAAACGGATCCCGTTTTGAAATTGGGCAACCAACCAATCATTACCAGTCCTTCAGCCAATACGGCGTATGTTTTGACAGAGGCAAAAGCCAATGACATTTTCGCGGTATTCAATTGGACGGCTGCTGAGTATGGTTTTGATGCTGCCGTTACCTATACCCTTGAATTGGATGTTGCGGGCAAAAATTTTGCTGCGCCGTTGACAGTTGGCGCTACTACAGGTTTGACCCTGGACAACATCACGGTAGATAAAATTAACAGCCTCCTGATTGCCGGTAAATCCTTGGCAGGTGGAGATGCTGCACAAATTGAATTCCGTATTGCTGCAAAAATCAATGCTGAAGTTCCTACAGTGTACTCGCCCGTGGTGAAGTTGAGCATCACTCCTTATGAAGTGGTGATCAATTATGCACAGTTGCAAGTACCTGGCGCTTACCAAGGTTGGGATCCAGCCAATACCAAAACGGTGCTTTTCTCTGCAAAAGGGGATGGCAAATTTGAAGGGTATGTAAACTTCGGTACTGCAACAGAATTCAAATTTGCGAAAGACTTTGGCTGGGCAACCAACTGGGGTGACGACGGCGCAAACGGTACTTTGGAGCCAAACGGTGCAAACATTGTAGCGCCAGGTATCGGTATCCACCGCCTGAATGTAGATTTGAACTCCCTGACGTACACAGTTGCGGCTGCGAACTGGGGTTTGATCGGTTCGGCTACACCAGATGGCTGGAACTCCGACCAAAACATGACGTACGATGAGGTCAACAACAAATTGACCATCACCCTTGACTTAGTTGTAGGAGAAATCAAGTTCCGCGCAAACGATGATTGGGCGGTTAACATGGGTGATGATGCTGCCAATAAATCACTCGAATATGGTGGCGCAAATATCGCTATTGCTGAAGCAGGCAATTACACCATTGACCTGTTGCTGGATCGTGCGATTTATTCCTACAAGATCACCAAGAATTAATTTTTTGATTGTTTTGGTTTAAAGTGAAGGCCATCCCGATTGTCGGGATGGCCTTTTTTAAAAGGTCATTCCGACAATCGGGATGGCCTTTTTTCTTTAAGATTAATTTTCTCCAAAGCGAAAATCGACGGGAATATTGTCTGCAAACAAGGTGCCTGCTTTCAAACCTTGTGGCTTTCCAGATGGCACCAATACGAGTACGCGGGCTGCATCTGGAGCAATTGCGAACTTAAATTTACCCCGTGCACCTTTTTTCAAAAAAGTGCGGCTCACAGTATCATATACGTCTACTTTTGCCGATCCGACCTGAATTTCTACCGTTTTTTCTACCGAATAAGGATTGAAAAACAAGTAGGTAGGATATTTCCCTTTTTGGGTGTAATAATCGGTTGCGGTGCAGTTGATTTGCAGGATTTCGGGCACATTGGTGGACTGAATCACGCCGCCAAACAACCCAACATGGCCGCTTCCATACACCGAAAACATGGTTTGCTGTGGCATGCCTTTTTCCCATAAGGGGCCATCGCCTTGTGCAAATGGGGTAATGCCTTTGAATTTAGGGTACACCGATTCTTTGATTACACCTTCATAAGCGATCACATTTTTGGTAACAGCCTTGTGCTCCGGAATGGCTTGCAGGGAGTCGGGCATGTCGTAAGGATAGCAAAAACGGGCCGCATTAGAGGCATTGAGTGCCCATTTTCCTACTGCACGGGCATACCGCTGGTCGTAGCGCACCAGGGCTGAAAGCGGCATCATCAGGTCGAAGGTATTCATCAAAAAGCCATAGCCGCCGTTGTGTACGGTACTGCCAGCCAATCCACCTACATCGTAACCGCCCCAGTTATCAGCCAATACGCCCCAGCCTTCGCGGCCCACTGCGGTGCCGTCGAAGGTCCAGTTGATAAAACGCTGGATGTCGTAATTGGTGCCCGCTTCTTCGTTCATCCGCGCACCCACGTACGCTGCGATGGGCATCATGGCCTCGTAAAAGCGGTTTTCTTTTTGATTGTATAATACGTTTAGGGCGTTTTTGGCCGCTTTCAAGTATTTTTCATCGCCAAATTTGATCCAGGCCGAATACAGCACAAAAGCATAGCCCCCGGCCACATCTTCCTGTGCAGGGATGTGGTTTTTGGCCGCTTTCATGTTTTTAAAATCAAAATAGGAATAACTGTAACTGCTGCCCAGGATGGAATCCGAGCGGTAAAACTGATCGGCGATGGTGCGCTGAATCATCTTAAAATCCGGTTCATTGGGGTACAAATCCGCGACGCAGTAGAACAGCACGTTGTTGTGTACTTCATACCAGAAGTCGTTGCCATACCCGCCGCCGATGTGTGCGCTTTTGTTGGTAAAATTCATGATCACGTTCCAGCCGTTGTCGCGGTTGAAATAGTTGCGCAACATGCGCACATAATTGTGGCCATCTTGTTTGCTTTTGTCAATGCCTACCAGCGTTGCACCCAATACAGCGCCCAATGCACCGAGGGCTTCGTGGTTTTCACCGTGGTTGACAGCCCCGCCCATCCGAATATCGCCTAAGGCGGTATAGATGCCAAAGGTGGTGTCGGGAAAATTGCGTCCTGCGCCATCCCACCAGATCAGGGGCAAAAAATCGCCTTTTTGCTTAAAATCGAACACGTATTGATCGAAATCCAGGGCTGTTTTTTTCCAGTCTTTGTATTGGTAGGGTTTGGGATGGTTGGGCATTTTATCAACCCTCGGAATTGCGCGTTGGGCAATGGCTGTGCGGGTTGGCGTTATAGCATTGGGGGTCTTGCAGGCCCAAAAGGCAAGCAGGCCCAAGATCAGGAAAAGTGTTTTTTTCATTTGGAAGAACCGATTTGTTGAAAAAATACCGCTCGCGCGGGGTTCTAATTTGCTCGCGCGGGGTTCCAACCCCGTGCGTCTATCAATCGGGCTCTGCCCGCGCTGAAATCGGGCAGAGCCCGACCGATCGGCACGCGGGGTTGGAACCCCGCGCGAGCGGTTGGAACCCCGCGCGAGCAAGTTTAGGCCATTTCTGGCTCGCGGACAATGTTGCGCATCATAAAATACCCCAAAGCGTGCACGAGTGCAATGACCAACAAGGCATAGCGCAAGGCGGCGTATTCACTCACATAACGCGCCAGGATAATGAACAGGCCACAGCCCAGCAAACGCCCTACGTACAAGCCCAACTCATGGTTGAAAATATAGGTAAATTCGTTGCGTTTTTCTTTTTCGGCTACGACATCGATCAATTTTAACTGAATGGGGAAATAGGCGATATCCAGCAAGGGCCGGGCAAAAAGCAGGCAAAGGATGAATAAAATCACGCCCAGCGCGGAGTACAAACCTGCATTGAACAGGGCACCAATGACAAACAGTGCACAACCAATCCCGTAAATCATCAAACGGTGTTTCGGGGTGGTAACGCGTCCTAATATATACAATAAAATGGCCGATAGCAAGGCAGCAATGCCCTGGATCAGGCCCAAAGCGCCTTCTTTACCCACCAAACTCAGTACCAACATGGTAGGAGCGGTTACGATATATCCTTGGGCAACGCCTTTGAGGGAAGCCAGGGCCAGCATTTTATTCCACAAGCGATCAAAATTGAAGAACAGGAAGGGCGCACGTTTCGGGTTTTGAAACTGCCCGCGGTGTACGAGGATGGAGGCAAAAACGGAAAGTGCAAACACAAAAATAGTCAGGCCGTGGTAAGCTACATTCACATTGCCGCCAAACCAGCCATTACGTTCCGTGCTGGCAATGAAGGCCCCCGCAGCCAGGGGCACAATAATGCCGGTCATGGTATAAAAGAAGGTTTCAATGCCATAATAATAGTTCCGGTTGCCGTCGTTGGTGGTATTCAGGGCCAAAAAATCGCGGTTGGCCCAGAAAAATCCATACGACAAACCCATGATGAGTCCGGCGAAAAACACGCCCATGGTGTCCAATTCATTTAAAGACATCATGGCAAACATAGAAACGCCGCTCAGCAGCATGCCCAGCGAATACAACCGCGCAATGGGCACCCGGTTGAGCAAAAATCCATTGATCATAAAGGTCAAGGGAATACCGGTGTACACAGCCAGCTGAAAAATGACCACCAAACTGATGTCGGAGGAGTTGCGCATGATGTACGCACCTACAAAAAGTTCCACAATGGGCATCACCAGCGCATAAATGAGGTTGGTGAGCAGGAGGGTACGCATGCCCAGCGGGTGGGCGTTGAAAAAACTAAATTCTTTTGTCAGTTTTGCAAACATGTTCAGGCGGGAGTTAGCATAGAGGATAGAATGCGTTCGATGGATAAGGTAGCGCCGCAAATTACTTCATCCGATGCGCCGTAGTACATGGTAATTTCATCACCTTTCACCAGATGGCCATTGGTAAATACCACATTACCAAAAAAGCCGGTGCGTTCGTAGTCGGCTACCGGTTCAACTAAGGGCTCCAGGGAGCGTGCGAGCACGATATTGGGGTTTTCGAGGTCGAGCAAAACAGCGCCCAAACTGTAGCGGTGGTTGTGGTCGGCGCCATGGTATATTTCGAGCCAGCCTTCTTTGGTGCGGATGGGCGCGGCTCCTGCGCCTACACGTGCGCTGTCCCAGGCGCCCTCGCGGGTGCGCAAGATGCAATGGTGTTCGCCCCAGTGTATCAGGTCGGGTGAGGAGGCCACCCAGATAAAGTTACCGCCCAAGGCAATGCCCGATGGACGGTGGAGGCAATAGTATTTACCCCCAATTTTTTCTTCAAAAAGCGCGCAATCCTTGTTGTGGGGCGGAATAATCATGCCTTCGCGCGTAAAAGTGCGCCAGTCGCGGGTGCGCATGAGTCCTACGCCCACGCCATTTTCCGAAACCTGGGTGTAGGTGAGGTGGTATTGTCCTTCAAAAAAACTGACCCGACTGTCTTCAATGCCAAAGGTTTCCAGCACACCTTGTCCGAATATTTTGGTTGGAAAATCCGTTGGCTCATAAAAGTGAATCCCATCGTCGCTGCACACCAGGCGCAGGTGCGAAATGGTAGAAAGGTATATTTTGTCTTTATAACCCACCATCCGGGCATCGGAAAGGTTGAGCAAGGGGTCATTTTTGTCGAATTCCAGGATTTGCATGCTGCCATCGGCTTGCAAAATCGGGAAAGAAACCATCCCTTCTTTTTGCACTGGCCGTTCGGCAACACGGAGCAACAACCAGGTTTTTCCTTCAAATTGAAAAACGCCGGGATTGAGCACGCAGGCTACCACCAGGTCTGGCTGACTAGGCTGGATATCGGTGGTAGTCAGAATCGGATTTTGTATAAATCGTTGTACCATGAATAGGAATTGGTAGTATAAAAGTTTGGGGAGGGCGCCATCAGGCACGGGCTCCCCAAACCTAAAAACCTGAATATTACTGTTTTGTCACTTGTAACGCACCGAGGTTTTTACCACCCAATACGAAATTCACGGTGTAAATACCGGTTGGGTACTGCCCTACCTGCAAGGAGAATTGTCCTGCCGGTATTTTGTCTTTACCAAACTGTACCGCATCTACCTGCCGACCTTCTGCATCAAATACCCGCACCAACAAAGGCTGGTTGTTTGGGAAATTATGCTGAATGGTCAAGACATTGCTTACTGGATTTGGCGACATATTGAGCACCACATTGCGCAAATCGTTCTGCAATTGATCCTTTGTAGCCGTGGTGCCACTGGAATACAATTTTGAAATCTCTGCATCCGTGAGGGCTTTGTTGTAAATTTTCACTTCATCCAAAGCGCCAATGAAATACTGGCCACCTTCAACCGGGTTGTTGCCAAAGCCCAAAGGAAGCGCCGTGCTATTGAGTTTGGTAGCAACGGGTTTGCTGTTCACCAATTGGCCATTTACATAAATCAAGTCTTTTGCACCATCGTGTACCATGGTTACAAACCACCAGAAACCTTTCACCATTTCATTGCCGTCTCCGCTGTCCATATCAGAAATGAAGTTGGTAAACTGGGTGTTGTTGCCATTGGTTGTCCACACAATTTTCAAGTGTTGTGGCAAAGAAATTTTCCAACGGCTGCTCCAGTGGCCAAAATCCATGATATAGGCCTCTGCAACGGCCAGGTTTTGGTCGTCGACGCGTATCCAGAACGAAACGGTTGCGTAATCAGAAACCAATTGTGCTGCATTCGGCGCTAAAACAGAATCTTGTACGCCATCAAATTTGATGTTACCACTGCCGCCATTCGGGTGGGTGGGTACTTCAAAGGTTGGGTTACCGCCAATTACACCATGATTTTTATACGGCGTTGCGTCGTCGGCATTGCCATCGAATGGGTAGTAGGCTACCATGCCTGCCTCACCGGTATTGATCGGCGCAGTAGTGCTCAGGGTAAGTTCGGCTACAACTGAATTATTACCAGCCGGGTCAAATGCATACACCTCAAATGTGTACAGGGTCAAAGCGTCCAATCCGCTGATAAACGACGAAAGTGTAGTTGCAGAAACCGAGTCCACCACGGTTCCATCTACCGAAATCACATAACCTGCCACCTGACGATCGTCAATAGAGGCTTCCCAGGTAATCAAAACCGAGTTAGACGCTGCAGTACCTGCCAGGTTTCCCGGGCTGGTTGGCGGCGTTGTATCGGGTGTTTGGTCCTGACCAGAAGTTACTTTCAGGGTGGTGATGGTCGATTCGTTGCCTTCTGCGTCTACTGCGCTAACACCGAATACATAATCTGTCAATGGCGTCAAATCGGTGATTGCCAAGCCTGTAGCCGGGGTTGTTGCAACCAAGGCACTGTTTTGGTACACATTGTAAGCCGTTACGCCTACATTGTCGGTAGCCGGTAACCAGTTCAGTTGTACATTGGTAAATACTACATCTGCCGACAAATTGAGGGGCGCATTGGGCGCTTCTGTATCGGTGCTGGCAGGTGGTGTGTTTTGTGCTGCATACAAAGCGGCGATTTGTTGAGCGGTAAGTGCAACATTGTAAATCTGCACTTCATCGATCAAGCCATCAAATACATTGCCGCCATCAACTGCGTTGTAGCCGATGCCGAGTGGCTTGGTAGTATTGTTGAGGGTACCTACCACTGCTTTTTCGGCAACCTGTACACCATTTATGTAAATAATGTCTTTTGCACCGTCGTGTACCAACACAACATGGCGCCAGGCACCTACTGGAAGTTCATTGCCACCACCAGCATCCATATCCGAAATGCCGTTGGTGTGGTTGGTTGTCCACACAATTTTGCCATGCGAAGGCAAAGAAATTTTCCAGCGCTCTTGCCAGCCGCCAAACGACATCAGGAAAGATTCGCCGTTGGCTGCAAATGCATTTACTTTCACCCAAAAACCAACACTTGTTACCGGGCTGTTGAGTTGTGGTGAGTTCGCCGCCGTAACATTGGTGGTTGTACCGTTGAACGCCGCTGCTTTATTGGATTTTCCAAAACGGTCGTTTGCCAGCACCACGCCGCTTGCCGCGTTGGCATAAGGCGTAACATCAGCGCCATCGCCGCTAAACGGATAGTTGGCCACTAAATCGCCTGCTACTACCGGCGCTGCATTTTGCGCGGTGTACAAGGCTGCAATTTCCACATCCGAAAGGGCGCGGTTGTAAATCTGCAAATCATCTAAGTTGCCATCAAAGAAACTGCCATTGTCGATCGGGTCGTACCCAATGCCAAGGGGATGCTTTGTTTTGTGCAATGGACCTGCCGACCCTTTGGTGTTGACCAGCACGCCATTCATGTAAATTTTGTCATTTACACCATCGTGGGTCATTACCACGTGTTTCCATTGGCCAACCACCAATTCATTGCCATTGCCCGAATCCATATCGCTGCAACAAGCCGTTGCATAGGTTGTGAACACCGGTTTGCCATGCGAAGGCAGGGAAATTTTCCAGCGCTCTTGCCAGCCGCCATTGGAAAGGATGTACGCCTCCCCGGTGCCCGGCAAACTGTTTGGTTTTACCCAAAAACTGATGGTGGTGTTGTCCGACTGCAACGCAATAGAATTATCGGCCGTTGCGTAACCTGAAAGCGCATTTGCGCCCCAGCCATGCCGGTTGGTTGTTGCAGTAGCAGCAGCATCCAGACTTGCGTCGTTTTGAAACAGGGTTGCGTCTTTACCGTTGCCATTCAGGCTATAATTGGCCACTAAATCGGTAGAAGTGCCTGGGAAAAAGGATTCCAGCGCGAACAACGTGCTAATTTCGAGATCACTCAAGGCATAATTGTAAATGCTAACATCATCCATCGCGCCATCAAACCAGTTGCCGCCGTCGATTGGGTTGTAACCAATGCCGAGTGGTTTGGTGCTTGGGTTCAAACTGCCGGTTACTGCTTTCGATCCTTTCAATACGCCATCGATAAAAATTTTATCGGCAACGCCATTGTGTACCATTACCACTTGTTTCCATACGCCAACGGGCAGTTCATTGCCATTGCCCGCGTCCATATCCGAAATGCCGCCCGTGCCATTGGTGGTAAATACTACCTTGCCATGGGAAGGCAGGGAGATTTTAAAACGCTCTTGCCAGCCGCCATTCGACAACAGGAACGCTTCGCCATTGGCAGGTAAGCTGTTCACTTTTACCCAAAAAGTAATGGTGGTATTGGCGCCATTCAATTGTGCTGCATTGGCTGCCGTTACTTCTGAAGTAGCACCATCGAGCAACAACGCACTTTTGCCAAAACCGAAACGATCAGTCGCCAACGCTGCGGTGCTGATGTCGGCATGGTTGCCATAACTGGATGCATCTATACTGTTTTGCGTGAAGGTATAATCCGCTACTTTGCCTTGCGGGATCACTGGTGCGCTACTTTGCGCGGTGTACCAGGCTGCAATTTGCGTTGCATCAAGCGCTACATCAAAAAACGCCACATCATCCATTGCGCCGTTGAAGTAATTGGCGTTGTCAATAGCGTCATAACCGATGCCCAAAGGCTTGGTCGTGCTGTTCAGGTTGCCCGTTACTGCCTTTTCATTCACTTTTACACCATTAAAATAAATGATGTCTTTGGCACCGTCGTGTACCAGCACCACTTGCGTCCAGGTATTGAGTGTCAAGGGTGTACCAGAATCCATATCCGAAATGCCGCTGCTGGCATTGGTGGTAAACACGGGTTTGCCGTGGTTCGGCATAGAGACTTTAAAACGCTCTTGCCAGCCGCCATTTGAAATCAAATACGCTTCACCTTGTGCCGGAAACGATTTTACATTGATCCAGAAACTAACCGTCGCGAGCGGGCTGCTGAGTTGGGCTGCGTTGTTGGCGCGCACACCTGCTTGCACCCCATCAAAAAACAAAGCGCTGTTTGACCAACCGAAACGGTCTTGCGTCAGGGTTGCGCCGTTTACGGAGGCATTGTTGCCAAAAGAAGATAGGTCTTTTGCATTTCCCGAAAAAGTATAATACGCAACCGGGGTTTGCGCATTCAACACCGAGGCAGAAAAGAGCCAAACGGCGAGCAAACATAACAGGTTAAATGTCTGTTTCATGTTCAGATTGAATTTAATTGTTAACAAAAGTCATTGTTCAAATTTTAATAAAGCGGGCCGTCAAACAGGTGCTCCCGGCATAACAAAAAACCGTATAAGTACCTGATGGACAATCTTTTAAATTTATTTCCAGCCATGATTTCCCGTCCCGTTGCTGTTCGGCTACCGTGCGCCCGCGTGCGTCGCACACCTGTACGCGTGCGTCGGGTGCGAGTTGTTCGGGAAAATGAATTTGCAGGTTCGATTGGCTTTCGGTGACCGGGTTGGGCTGCAGTTGTAGTGCGCCCAAATCGGCTTGTTGTGGCTGGTGGAGCGCCGTAACGCCTTGTTGATAAAGGGCTTGTATGGCATTCGGCGGCAGGGCAGCATCGAATATTTTCACGGCATCCACTACGCCTTTGAAATTATAATCGGTGGTGCCGGGTAGTATTTGTCCCATTAAAAAGGCAACGGTGGTGGTGCGGATTTTTCCAGTCAGCGCCTTAAAGGTGCGCAACTGACCATTGAGGTAAATGGCCATCAAAGCGCCATCATACGTGACAGCCACCTGGTAAAAACTGTCGATTTTCAACGCGATATCTGCATCCAGATCGGCCACCGTGCTCAGGGTATTGACCGTCCAGCGCAGGTATTTATCGGGGGTGATGGATATTTTCCAGCGGTTTTGCCAACTACCGTGCGACAATAAAAAGGATTCTTTTTCGGGCAGGGCATTGGCTTTAAACCAGCAGCTCACCGTGATTGCATTTTGAAAATTGAGGACAGGCTGGTTGACAACGGCAATATGCTGGGCCCCGCCGTTAAAATAATAGGCACTTTGCGGAACACCATTTTGATCGGGTACCAACAAAGCCCCGTTTGCCTGGCCATTCAGTTGGTTGCCGCTCACGTCGTTGGCATTACCGGTAAAAGGATAATGCGCAATGAGGGTTGCTGGCGTGGCGGTGAAGTTTTTTACCAGCAACTTGATGTTGCGTTCGGCTAAAAGGCCCTGATCGTCGGCAACTTTTACATTTACCTGAAAAATACCTTCGCTCGCAGGGGCGGTCCAGTTTACCGTACTGCCTGTTCCGCTGATGTTGCCGCCCACGGCCGTCCAGGAATATACCAACGGGTCATTGTTGGCATCTGAGGCGAGGCATTGGAGTTGCACCACGCTGCCGGGGGTGGTATAGATCGAACTGGTTTGAATGTCTTGAATTTGCGGGGCGATATTGATTTTCTCCACGACGGTGAGGATCAATTGCGCGGTATCGCTGTTGCCTTCCGGGTCGCTGACGATCAGTTGCAAGGTAACGTCGCCTGTACTGGCAGGGGCGTTGAAGGTGACTTGTGCGCCGGTGCCCGAAATGGTCCCCAGATTGCTGCTCCATTGGTAATTGAGCGTGCCCGAATCGGCATCATCTACGGTTGCAAAAACCGCAGTTTGGGTGTTGATGGGGAGTGGATTTTGAGCAGCGCCCAAGCCTTTGACGCGGGGAGTGCGGTTGTAAGGCTGGGCGTGCTGGGCATAATCGACCACCACGCCATTGATTAACAATTGGTTGCGGCGGTACGTTTTGACGCCTGCGGGAGGCGTCAGCGTAATCATGATGGCCTGGTTGGCGGGAATCGTCACATTCACCAATCCTGACACATTTTGCAAGACAAAGGTTTCACTTAAAGCCTCATACACATCTACCGGAGTATTTCCCGCATCAAGTTGAATGGTTTGTAGCGTGGGATAAGGATTGTAATATAAAAAGGTAGGATAGGCTTCATCGTTGTAAAAATCGGTTTTGAGCAGGTCCAATTGCAGAATTTTATCCACATTGGTTTTTTGCAACAAACAGCCCAGGTATCCGATCGAGGAGGTGCCGTACAAGGCTAAATTGGTGGCCGCCCAACCGCCGCCGAGCGCATCGCCTGTCGAAAAGGGCGAAAGGTTTTGGTATTTTTGCTTCATGGCTTCATAGCCCATTACCCGTTGTGGGTCGTTGGTATTCGACCAGGCAGCAGCATCCTGCTGGTTGTTGGGCAAAAAACCGGGATAGAACAAGCGGGTAGCATTGGCCAAATTGAGCACCCATTTGCCGATTGCGCGGGCGAAACGTTTGTCGTACCGCACCATGGGCGTGAGCGCTGCGGCTTGTTGCACCCCATTGAGTTGGAAGGCATAGTCGTTGCCAGCATCATTGGCTTCTCCAACCAATCCGGATACGTCAAAGCCGCCCCAGGTACCTACAATGGTGCCCCAGCCACGCAAAGCACCGCGGTTGAACGACCAATTGACCATTTTTTCAACATCGTAGTTGGTGCCGAGTTCGGCATTCATTTTGGCTGCCGCGTAGGTTCCGTATGGTAATTGCAACTCGTACGAGGGGTTGCTGGTCCAGTTGTTGAGGAATTCGATGGCCCATTCAGCGCCCTTTCGGTAGGCGGGGTTGCCGGTTTTTTTCCAGGCATGGTATAGTATCCAGGCATAGGCGCCCGCTGCTTCGGGTTCTTTTACGCCATTTGGATTGGGCTCCTGGGTAAGAAAATTGTAAGCCCGGTAATTCATGTTGGCGGGCGTCCAGGGTGTTTCTTTGCCGCCCAATACCTTTACGGACTCCAAAAAGCGATCGGCAATGGTGGTAAATTGGGCATCCGCATCGCCAAAGCCCGGCGTGGGGTACAAATCATGCAATTGGTAAAAAAACAGATTGGGCATTACATCGTACCACCAATCACTGCCACTGCCGCCGCCTGCATTGTTGAGGTAAATATTTTGCCCATTGGCTTTATTGAAAAAATCCTGGCTCATGAGCAGCCAGTTTTGCCCGTATTGATTGGTTTTGTCGGCGCCCACCAGCGATGCACTTACCAGCGAAGGCAGTACATTGATTGCTTCATTGCCAAAAGGCGAATTGGTGCCCACGTAAGTATGTAGCCGGAACGTGGGGTTTTGCGGGTAATTCACGCCGCCGTTGCCCAGAAAACTCAAAGGCAGGTATTGCCCTGTTTTTTGCACATTATACACAAAGGAGTCGTATTGCAAGGCCACCTGTCGCCAATCGCGCACATTGAACGGCGCGGGTTGGTTGGGCATTTGATCGATGCGGGGAATAGCGATTTGACCAGTTTGCCCCAACAGCCCGGCGGCAGATAAAAGCAAAGCAATCGTTGCTCCGAACATGTTGCGGAGAAAATGCATCATAAAACTTATTTTAAAAGATGAAACGGAAATACAGGGTTTTAGGCCGTTTTCTTAGTATCCGTTGTTTTGCATTAAAGCCGAATTCAAGTCAATTTCTGTTTGTGGAATCGGAAAAACCTCGTGTTTGCCTGTTTGGAAACCCGGTAAAGTCTGGGCTGCAATACCCCAGCGTACTAGGTCAAAAAAGCGGTGCATTTCAAAACCCAGTTCTACCTGGCGTTCGTGGCGGATTGCCGTGCGCATGGTCGCCTGGTCGGTGGTGGCAATGGTCGGTAAAGCGGTAAGTGGGTCGCTGGCCTGGGCGCGGGCCCTGGCGCGCACTTGTTCGAGTGGCGCCTGGGCATCCTGCACCCGGTTAAGTTCTGTAAGCGCTTCCGCCTCCCAAAGCAGTACTTCGGCATAGCGGATCGCAGTGTAATTGATATCGCCATCGGCTTTTTGCGTCACCTCTGCTTTAGGTTGGAGGTATTTACGCACGCCGTATTTGGTGGTAGAAAACGAGTTTTTGTACACCACTCCAAAATAATCCTCATTGTTCAGGGCTACGGTAAACTTGCGCCGTGGATCGCCCGTTTCAAAAGCCTGCACAAATGATTCGGTGGCTTCGGCAAATCCGTATCCTTCAAATTTCTTAGAGGCCCACCACTGGTTCAGGAAATTGCCAACGCCTAATTGCAAGTTGGTGTGCTGTATTTCCCATACGGATTCTGCGTTGTTTTGGGTGGTTTTGCGAAAATTATCTTCGTAATCGGGCATCAGGCTGTACACATTGAGGGCCTTTACTTTACCCACAAATTCTACCGTTTTTTCCCAGTTTTTATCATACAAATAGGCTTTGGCGGCTAAAGCGAGTGCCGCGCCTTTGGTAGCCCTTCCGGCTTCTGAGGCAGCAACCGTTGCGGGCAATAAATCGGCCGCGCGGGCAGCATCGGCCTCTACCTGGGCCAAAACCGCCGCCTTTGGTGTTTTAGGCACCTTCAATTCGTCGGGAGGTGTCACCTTGATGAGCAAAGGCACATCGCCGTACACCTGAGCCAGCAAAAAGTAGTAGTAGGACCGCAAAAACAGCGCCTCGCCGCGGAGTTGGTTGCGGCGGGTTTCGTTGATTTCAATGGCATCTATATTGTCCAATACCAGGTTGCATTGGGTAATACCGGTGTATTGCAATTTCCAAAAAGTATTGAACTCTTCGGTACGCGGCGTGTACGTGAGGGCATCCATTTCGGTGATGCCGGGCCGAGAACCATCGCCGCCGGTAATGGCTTCATCGGCGGTAACCACCCCAAAAGCCCAGTAATAGTTGTTGTTTTCGTTGCTGAATACCAAGGGTTGGTACGCCGCATTAAGGGCCTGAATGGCATCGGCTTCGGTTTGAAAATAAGAACCGGCATCCAAAATGGCGATCGGGTCTTTATCCAGGATACCTTGGCAAGCCGTAAAACTCAGAAAAACAAGTAAAAAAAGTGTTGTGCGCATATGGCTAAACCCAGATTTAAATGGATTTGAAGGATGGATGGATAAAATTGATTTTCAATGGATTAGAAGCCAACTGTTTTCCTAACTACTTTGCGTTGACTATAATCATTGAACCTTCGTGTGTGCGGGTAGTATTTTTTTAAAATTCAATTTTGAAACCGCCGATGAACGTACGCGGGGATGGCACGGTACCCCAATCGATGCCCACCGCCAGATCGGAAGAAAGTCCCAAGCCGCGGGTATCATTGGCATTGGCCTGTATTTCGGGGTCCAAACCGCTGTATTTGGTGAAAGTGAACGCGTTTTGCGCCGTTACGTACACGCGCAAACCGCCGATGCCTTTCCATTTCAACCAGTCTTTCAGGTTGTAGCCGATGGAAATATTGCGCACCCGCAGGTAAGACCCTTTTTCCAAAAATCGGGTAGAGGGCCTGCGGTTGCCATTGCGGTCGTCGACACTTACTTTCGGGATGTTCGTATTGGTGTTGGTAGGCGTCCAGCGGTTGAGAATTTCCTGGTAGGAATTGAACCCGCGCAATTGGGTTTCGTAAGCAAAATTGCCATACAGGAAATAGACATCATTGCCTTGTACACCTTGCAGCAGGGTCGAAAAATCGAAGTTTTTCCAGGTGCAATTAAGGGTAAGTCCGTAAGAGAATTTAGGGAATGGACTACCTATATGCTTTCGGTCTTTGTCGTCAATTTTGTTGTCGCCATTCAAATCGGCAAATTTGACATCACCTGGCTGGGTGTACTGGGTTTGGAATGGACTGGCATCAATTTCGGCCTGATTTTGGAAAATGCCTTCCATTTCATACAGAAAGAACGATCCGACCGGGTAACCAGGCTCTGTTTTGGTGAGCGCGCCATCCGAAAGTCCAAAGCCGCCCAAAATAGGTTCGCTGTTGGCCAAGGAAAGTACCTTGTTTTGAATGGTTGTAATGTTTCCGCCGATGTTGTAATTAAAATCACCGATGCGGTTTTTGTAAATCAGGCCGAGTTCGATGCCTTTGTTTTCAACTGCAGCGGCGTTGACAAACGGGGCACGGGTAGCACCACCCGCCTGCGGAATGGGCACGCGTACAAGGATGTCTTCGGTGCGTTTGCGGTAAAGATCAAGGGTGACGGACAGGCGGTCTTTCCAAAAACTCATGTCCAGGCCAGCGTTGATCTGCGTACTGGTTTCCCAGCGTATGTTGCTGTTGCCGGTTTCTACAATTTTAGCACCGGTAACAATCTGATCACCAAAGGAATACACATAACTACCTGTTTGTACCAGCGAACTATACGGATAGTTGCCAATTTCCTGGTTGCCCAATTGTCCCCAACTGCCGCGTAATTTCAGGCTAGACATGAAACGCACGGGCTGGAAAAAGGCTTCATTCGAAATATTCCAGGCTGCCGAAACGGAAGGGAAGGTACCCCAACGGTTGTTTGGACCAAACCGGGAAGAGCCGTCCCGACGGACCGTTGCACTCACCACATAACGGTTGCTGTACGTGTAGCCCGCTTGTGCAAAAAAGGAAAGCAAGGCAAATTCGGTCGCAATGCCGGATGCGCTGATGTTTTTAATATCAATAGGCGTACTCGCATCAATGTACCGAAACAAAGGATCCGTGCTGCGGAAATTGTTGGCTGAAGCGCCTAAATAATCGGTATGGTTCTGGATGGCCTCCATACCCAGCAATGCCGAAATATGGTGTTCGCCAAAATCACGTTGATAATCGGCCGTGTTGTTCCAGGTAAGGGTTTGGTTAAAAATGCGGCCCTCTGTGAGCGAAGTAGGTGAATAAATCGCGGGAGAAAGAATTTCTTTAAATTTCTTTTCATTTTCAAACTGAAAATCGCCACCCAGGGTGCTTCTGATTTTCAAACCTTTGAACAATTGTAATTCGGCAAAAACATTTCCAAATACCCGGTAGCGCCGAATATGCCAGTCGGTGTTGTTGATAAATACCAGCGGATTGGGATTGCCGTCGCCGTACAAATTGGCATCGCCGAGTTCGGACGACACTTTTACGGGATCGCCATTGCTGTTGGTGGGGCTGAAAACGGGGGAGGCTATCAGGGCATAACGCACGCCGCTTAATTCATTGCCCGGACCATAGCCGTCGCCGGAAGCGCCAATTATCTTGCGGTCAGTGTGCGAAAAGGACAAATTCTGTCCTATTTTGACGCGTTTGTTGCCTACTTCGCCATTAAAGCGCACTTGGTATTTGTCGAAACCCTGTCCTTTAAAAATACCGTCTTGTTTGTGGTATTCGCCCGAAATGTAATAGTTGCTAAACTCCCCGCCGCCCATGGCCGACAGGTTGTAATGCTGGATGCTGGCCGGATTGAACACCTCGTCGAGCCAGTTGACATCGGGCAGGGTATCGAGGATGGCCGGATCATACGTAGGCAGTTGGTTGGCTACATTGCGCTGGGTATTGGCATTGGTAATGGCCTCATTGCGGATGGTAAGGTATTCCTGCGCATTGAGCAACTTGGGCAGTTTGAAGGCGTTTTGCACCCCGGTGTAGGCTTCAAAGGCAAAAGACGGTTTACCCGATTTGCCCCGTTTGGTGGTAATCAGGATAACCCCGTTGGCAGCGCGCGAACCGTAAATGGCCGCTGCGGCCCCGTCTTTCAGCACTTCAATCGATTCGATATCGGCGGGCGAGAACATATTGATATTGCCGGTGGTAGGTACCCCGTCGATGACAAACAGCGGACTGTTGTTGCCCAGGGTGCCCGCCCCCCGAATGCGCACCGCAATATCATCGCCGGGTGAGCCGGTTACCTGGGTCACTTGTACCCCGGGTGCCTGGCCTTGCAGGGCCTGATCGATGCCGACAATGACTAGTTTTTCAATATCCTTCGATTTTACGGTGGCAATGGCCGACGCGATGTTGCTGCGAATTTCCTTGCGGTAACCTGTTACCACCACATCTTGCAGTTGGTTTGCGGCAGTGTAGAGTAAAACATCGAGGTTGGTGCGGCCATTGAGTTCCATTTCCAACTCGGTAAAACCTGTGTACCGAAATATCAAAATTGCATTCGCCGAACCTACCTCTATTTTGAATTTACCGTTCAGGTCGGTCATCGCGCCATTGGTTGTTCCGCGTTCAAAAACACTTACCCCAATGAGGGCCTGCTGATCTTCGGCCCCCAACACGGTGCCGGTTACTGGAACTGTTTGTGCACGCACGGTGGCGCCACAAAGCAAACAAAGCAAGGCCACAGCAAAAGTGGCCGCCTGTGAAGTTCGGATAATATAATTGGCAAAAATTGAAAGCATGGTTACCTTATTTTATTTATTATGACAAAAGTGCCAAACATTA
>CAIVGO010000632.1 GCA_903905445.1 uncultured Bacteroidota bacterium | reverse complement strand
GCCGATGCGCTGATTGAAAAAGGCGCTAAATCGGTACGCGCAATCTGTACCCACCCGGTTTTGTCAGGAAAGGCCTATGAAAATGTGGAAAATTCGCAACTCACCGAACTGATTGTGTGCGATACCATTCCGTTGCGCCGTGAATCAGATAAAATTAAAGTATTGTCGACGGCCAATTTATTTGCGCGCGCTATCCGCAATACCGTAGAGCATCGCTCCATTTCAGCCTTGTTTCATCAATAGACGAACAACGACCACAAATCCAGTGCAAGAAAAGCCGAGGTAAGCCAATCATACCGCTTCCCGGCTTTTCCTGCCGTTCCATAATTAGTCGTTGCAAAGCGCGCCCAATTCATACTACCTTCGAGTCAAGTTTTCTCATAGTATGTTTTGATTTTCCTACTGCTGTCCCTTCTTAGCAGTAGGATTTTTTTGATCATCCGCTCTTTTCGGCCCTCGCAAATATTCGGTTTGGCACTTGGCGCAGCTTTTTTAGGGCTGCGCCGGGTGCGGAAGATTCTATCTTTGCGTTTTCTTTCCACCTCCACGGGCTGTGCGATGAAATTTCAACTAAAAAAACGACGCGTCTTATCGGCAGGATTGCTGCTGTTTGCCATTGCCTGTTTCGGGCAGGTTAAAAGCGCAGCCTATCGGGTCATGCTGAACGGTTTGCTCAAACATTCTGTGCCCGAACTCAATGTGCAACAAGTCGTACAAGATAGTTCGAATCTGGTATTTGTAGACGCCCGCGAGCCGCGCGAGTACGCCATAAGTCATATTCAAAACGCTGTTTTTTCCGGGTACGACCATTTTGATCCTAACACCCTGGCGCAAATACCTAAAAATCAGCGCATTGTGGTCTATTGCTCGGTGGGTTACCGCAGCGAAAAAATAGCCGAAAAACTCCGGGAAGCCGGTTACTCCAATGTATCCAACCTCTATGGCGGCATTTTCGAATGGGTCAACCAAGGACATCCCGTGTACAACGCTGCCGGACCCACTAAGGAAGTGCATGCCTTCGACCGTACCTGGGGCATTTGGTTACACAAAGGCCAAAAAGTGTACCGATGAATGTTGTCGACGAACGTCAAACAGCATCCAAAATCAAAAATCACACATCCAATCGGAAATCGGAATTCATGTAATCGGAAATCGGAAATCAACGTTTACTCGTACTGCTCCGCGTAATACTGCAAATAAGCGCCCGAACGCACGTGATTCAGCCATTCTTCATGCTCCAAATACCATTCTGCCGTCAAACGGAAGCCTTCCTCCGCACGGATGGATGGTTCCCAGCCTAATTCATTGCGCAGTTTGGATGCATCAATGGCGTACCGACGATCGTGTCCAGGGCGGTCTTTTACAAACGTGATGAGTTGGCGTGAAGTAAGCGGTGCATTCCCAAGCAGATCATCCATGATATCGCAGATTTTTTCTACCAAATCAATGTTTTTCCACTCATTGTTGCCGCCGATATTATAGGTTTCGCCTTCTTTCCCTTTATGATAAATGGTGTCGATCGCTTCGGCATGGTCTTTTACCCAAAGCCAGTCGCGGGTGTATTTGCCATCACCATACACGGGCAGCGCTTTCCCCTGTTTGATGTTGCTGATAATCAACGGAATTAGCTTTTCCGGAAAATGATAAGGGCCGTAATTGTTGCTGCAGTTGGAAATCACCACGGGCAAATGATACGTGTGGTACCAGGCGCGTACAAAATGGTCGCTGCTGGCCTTGGATGCCGAATAGGGCGAACGCGGATCATACGCGGTTTCTTCCGTAAAAAAGCCTTCTTCCCCTAAAGAACCGTACACTTCATCGGTTGAAACATGGTAAAAACGCTTTCCTTCCATGTTTCCCTCCCACGACTTTTTAGCGGCATTCAATAAATTCACCGTACCCATCACATTGGTTTCCACAAAGGCCAATGGGTTGGTGATCGAACGGTCCACATGGCTCTCAGCAGCCAGGTGGATCACGCCATCAAACTGGTAACGTGCAAATAAATCATTGATCCAGGCCGCGTCGGTGATATCGCCGCGTTCAAAAATATAATTCGGCGCTTTTTCTACGTCGCGCAGGTTTTCTAAGTTGCCTGCATACGTCAGCGCATCCAAGTTAACAATGTTGTACTGCGGATAACGCTGCACAAACAAACGAACGACGTGCGAGCCAATAAAGCCGGCACCGCCGGTAATAAGCAAATGAGGCATGAATTTGAATGTTTTACGGTTGATTAGTTGCGCGGAACGGCTTTTTTGAAGTATTCATACGTCAATTTCATGCCTTCCTCGCGGTTATACTTCGGCTCCCAACCCAGGATGTTGCGCGCTTTGGTGATATCGGGCTGCCGTTGTTTCGGATCATCCACTGGCAAAGGACGGTAATCAATATAGGCCTTCGGATTGTCGACCAAGGCCAATACTTCCTGCGCAAATTGCATCACCGTGATTTCAGAAGGATTGCCAATGTTCATCGGCTGGGAGTAATCACTCAATAATAAGCGGTAAATGCCGTCCACCAAATCATCCACATAGCAGAAGGAACGCGTTTGTGAACCATCACCGAATACTGTAAGTCCTTCACCGCGAATGGCTTGACTGAAAAATGCGGGCAATACCCGACCATCGTTCACACGCATACGCGGGCCATACGTATTAAAAATACGAATAATGCGGGTTTCAACCTGGTGGTAGGTATGATAAGCCATCGTAATGGCTTCCAGAAAACGTTTAGCCTCGTCATACACGCCGCGCGGACCAACCGGGTTCACATTTCCCCAGTATTCTTCCGTTTGCGGATGCACATGCGGATCGCCATAAACCTCTGAAGTAGATGCCACCAAAATGCGCGCTTTTTTCTCTTTGGCAAGGCCCAGGAGGTTATGCGTGCCCAAAGAACCCACTTTTAGGGTTTGAATCGGCATCAACAGGTAATCAATCGGGCTGGCAGGACTGGCAAAGTGGAGAATGTAGTCGAGGTGGCCCGGTACATGTACGAATTTGGTAATATCGTGGTGATAATACTCGAAATTCTTTTCTTTGAAGAGGTGTTCGATGTTATTCAGGTCGCCCGTGAGCAGGTTGTCCATGCCAATGACATGGTACCCTTCGGCGATAAACCGGTCGCAAAGGTGCGAACCGAGAAATCCGGCGGCGCCGGCAATAAGAATGCGTGGAGTGGCCATTACGTTTGTTCGATATATTAAAATTGAATCATGCGCAAAAGTAGGAATTATTGTGTTCGTGGCGTGTGGCTTACACATGACCCGTTTTGTTACATTAAAATTCCGCGTATTTTTGCAGCAATTATCGCGTGTTCGGCCTTAAAAAGCCGTTTCCAGGGCTATGCAAATAGCGCACCAAATCTTTTTGCAATGAAAATTTAATGTAAAATATTCATTTGTTTAAAAGATAATACTTGTCTTTACAGACCAAAATTGTTCACTGTTTCGATTTTATCAGATGCAAACACTCATCACCATTCTTTCTGTCATCATCGGTATTGTATTTGTCCTGATGTTGTTCAGCCTTTTGGCCTCCACGGTCATGGAGATTTTGGCAGCCTTGCTTTCCTTGCGCGGACTTCATTTGTTGCGCACCCTTAAAAATATGTTGGGCGATCAGACTTCCAAATTTCTGGAACATCCGTTTTTTCGCCAATTAGCCTACGCTACCGGCCGAAAAACGCCCATGACGGCCTATTCGTTGCCCGCTTGGATCAATAAATCGACGTTTAGCGCTATTTTGATCGATTTGTTGGAGTCCAATGGCACCGGTCAACTCGAACAAAAAATCCATGATTTGCCAGCAGGCGATTTGAAAGAATTGTTGCTTTACCTCTACCGCCAAACGGACGGCACCATCCAACAGTTTAAAGGTAAAGTTGAAAACTGGTTTGATGAAGTGATGGAACGCGCGTCCGACTGGTACAAACGTTCTACCAAATGGTGGCTGTTTGGCGTCGGTTTTACCATGGCCATTATTTTTAATACTGATACCATACAGATTTACAGCAGTCTTTCTACCAATTCTGTGCTTCGGGAGGATTTTGTAACCCTGGCGACAAAATTTATTGAGCATAATGACTCGGTACCGAGTTTTGATGCCAATCAAGAAAAGGCATTGGATGTGGTGGTGCCCCAATTTACGGAAATGGCCAAGACCTATAAAGAGTCTGTAACTTCTCCGCTGGGCCTGGGCTGGAGTGAAAGTCAGTTTAACCTGACTACGACCCAATGGCTGGTCAAAATACTCGGTTGGTTGTTATCGGGCATTGCGGTTACGTTTGGCGCGCCGTTTTGGTTTGAAATTTTGAAAAAACTCATCAGCATCAAATCGGGTGCTGGCGGCGGCGGATCCGGTTCCTCCACGGTGGTGGTAAATACATCTGGTGGGACGACCATACCCGTCAACAACCAACATGCCGACACTGTGATGTTTGAAAAAGCAAAGGCCCCTGCCAAAGACGATAAAAGCGCAAAGGACCAGGAAGGATTCGGGTAGCAATCATCCATTACCAAAAACGGAAAGCATGTCGCTTCAAGCAATTCTCAATCTCGGCAGGGGAGTAACCACCGCCGAATTGGCACAATCCAAGTACCACCCCGCTGTTGTTACGTTACAATCCATTTTGTGCGATTTGGGCATCCTGGATCCCATCATTGGCGGCTCGGAAGCACGCGATTTTGGCCCGATTGCCAAAGCCGATGGCAGTATCGGGCAAAATACGCGCAATGCTATTTTTGAGTTTTGCCGCCTGGCTGGCCTTTCCTACGATCAGGAAGGAGCCTTGAGTTTAGCTGCCATCCACACTTTGGCTGCGGCAGACCCGAACACCTTTTTACACGTCGAGTTTGAATATGCCTCCGACGATGATTTGAGTACCCGTTTTGCCAAAAGGATTCTGCGCTACATGCGCAAAAAGGGCTACTGGATTGCCCGCAGCCCCAATGCCTGCAATATTGTGTACGTGGAAGGCGCCAATGCCAATGGTACCCTCAATCCGGATACCATTAACCTGTGGAATGACCGCCGCATGGTCATTCGCATCGCGCCCGGCGGCAGGCCCGAAGTGCTCATCAACCATGAAGCCACCACCGAGCCGGGTATTCCTTCGCCCCACAACATCAATCCTTCCGGTACCGCCCGCATCGGGTTCGGACAATACAAAAGCTGGCGCCAAGGCCTGCACAAAGAACGGCAACTGGCGCTGGTGCAAAGCGGTCCGGTGAAAGTGTACCGCGATAAAAACCGCGACAACATGCGCACGGGTGATAAAGTGTATGTCGGCGTATTTGGTATTAACCAGCACTCTACCAACAACTTACCCATGTATGTGGGCGATTATAGCATCGGCTGTCTGGTGGGGCGGTATTATCTGGAACATTTGCCCTTTTTGATGACCGTTAAGAACGATTTCCGATTTTTGTTAAATACGAACTACGACTTTGTTACGACCGTTATTTCCGGGGCTGATCTGCAGAAGGAAGAACCTATTTAAACGCCATAGCAATCGGTCTTGAGTCGTTGCATTTAATTTACATAAAAACCGATTGCGTCGGCGTTTGTAAAAATCATGAAGCATTCAATATCAAACCGACCCAACCATGTATAAAGTAAAATTTGGCGGCAAACGCGGCAAATCCTTCCAATTGGTAGAAAGTCCGAACATGGTGGTGATTCGCACCGTGGGTAACCAAGACCTGGAAAGTCTCTCAATCGGCGCTGAAAGCCAAGCCTTTATCAACCAATCTTCCGAAGTATTGGGTTTTCCGGAAGCTGGTGTTTCGGTGCGCCGACTACTGACCCCTCCCCAACAGAACTTGTCGATGGCACTTAGTCGCCGGGACAGCATGCGGGCAGTACTTAAGCAGGAAGAAGACATTCGTTTTGCCGGTCGGGTGCTCCAAAATCCGGATACCGGCGCGGTGACGCTTTATACAGAGAATTTTTTTGTAAAATTTAAAGACAAACTCAGTGCGGCAGCTTGTGAACAGCTGATTGCGAAATATGGCCTCAGCATCAAACGCAAATTACCGTTTGCCACCAATGCCTATTTTGTAGAAGCGGCAGAAGGCACCGGTTTGAAAGTATTTGAAATCGCAGAAAAACTGCTTGCCGAAAAACAGGTGGATTATTGCCACCCCGAGTTGATTCAGGAGCGGCAATTTAAAGCCATTCACCCTTTGCAATGGCACCTGGCAGCTACCCGCATCCACAACACCCACATCGATGCGCACGTCAATATTGAACAGGCTTGGCAAATTTCCAAAGGCCAGGGCGTTACCATTGCCGTTATCGACGATGGCCTGGATTTGGCGCATCCCGAGTTTGAAGGCCGCATTGTAGCGCCGTTTGATGCGACGGAAAATAGCGACGATCCGCGGCCCAAAGACCCAAAAGAAAACCACGGCACTTCCTGTGCGGGCATGGCTTGTGCGGCGGGATTGCCCAACGGCGCTTCCGGCACGGCTCCGGAAGCCAATTTGATGCCCATTCGCTTGCGCAGCGGCTTGGGTAGCATGAATGAAGCCAATGCTTTTGTGTGGGCTGCCGACCACGGTGCCGACGTGATTTCCTGTTCCTGGGGTCCGCGCGACGGTGCCTGGTGGGACGACAAGGACCCAATACATCAAGAAGTACAAATGTTGCCCGACCATACCCGATTCGCCATAGAATACGCAATCAATGAAGGCCGCGGTGGCAAAGGTTGTGTGATTTTGTTTGCGGCAGGCAATGGCAATGAAAATATCCTGAATGATGGTTACGCTTCTTTTCCGGGTGTAATTGCCGTGGCCGCTTGTAATGAAGCGGGCAAACGCTCGGTGTACAGCGATTTTGGTCCTGCCGTGTGGGCCAGTTTCCCAAGCAATGATTTTGGACATCCTCCTTTCAACCACCCGGCGCCCATCAGCCCAGGCTTGCGTACCACCGATCGTTTGTTGCAAGATGGATACGAAACTGGCGACTACACCGATACTTTTGGTGGCACATCCGGTGCTTGTCCGGGTTTAGCAGG
>CAIVGO010000631.1 GCA_903905445.1 uncultured Bacteroidota bacterium | reverse complement strand
GGTTTACCTATTAAATTTACCAAACCGGTAGTTTGCGGTCGGTGTTCCGGCTCCGCTTATTGTGGCGCATGCACGACCTGCAATTACTGCGCACATTGTAACAGTGGTGGTGCTTGCGGGGTATGTAGCGGTGGCACTGCCCCTGCCTCCTATCGAACAAATTATTATCCTTCGAATCAAGGTTCAAGGAGCACAGAACGAACATCTTATCGGGATAGCGGAATTACTAAAAATCGAATCAACCCAAGTCCTGCCGTAAAGTCATCGCGTTTTTATCCTTCTCAACCAGTTACGGTGGCAGCTATAACACTGAATATCCGACAAGGACCAGGGACCAATTATGCGATCATGGCCAGTTTAACTGCCGGCGATGAAGTAACGATTTTGAATACGGATTTTGATCCGTGGATTTTTATAGAGGCGGAAGTTCTTATTGATGATGTTAATTGGGAGGCAAAGGGGTATGTATATGGGAAATATTTGGTGGAGTGAATGTTTTGGGTGTTTTTTGGTATTGTATTGGCAGTAACTTAAATTTTAATCCAATGGTTGAATGGAAATGAAAATGCAATCTGATGCGGTGTTACATTTTTTGCAACACTTGGATATTGAAATGATTGATGCTGTTTTGGAGCCCAATCGTACTTATCAGAATTATGATAAACACATTTTTATTCAGCATCTTGGGTATGCCATAGATGAATTTATTCAATCGGGGGACACATTTTTGCAGCGTTATCCTGGTCAATGTAATTCAGAATCCTGTAACTTCAAATGCGATGGTTTTACTTTTGTAGGTAATAACTCTGGTAATTGTTTTAACCTAATTATAGAGATTAAAGAAGGTGTTGTACATGATATTCATGAATGTAGCACATTCAAATGCTTTAGTCAATTAGTTTCAAAAAACAAACGCATTATAATTGATAAATCCGTATTGCCATTTTAAAATAATGAATATCCTGGTGTTCATCCCTCACGATTCTTTTGACGATCCACATTTAGCCCATAAGCACGGCCTATCACCCATCTAATACCACACCCACTCATGCTCCTATACATCTCCGGCTTCAACTCCACCCCCAAACCCTGGATTCCGGTCACCTTAAAAGAAGAACTAGATCAAAAAAAAGTCGTGTACTACGTCTTAAAAAACGTATTGAGCGAGGATTTGAAAAATTTAAGGGAAATCATCACCCAATCCCAGGATACCCTAGTCCTTATCGGGCATTCCACCGGCGGGTTTTTGGCACTTACCTTGCTCCGGGAATTCGACAAAGTAATCGCCGCACATTGCATCAACCCCGCTTTTAATTTGATAGACGCCCTGGATAAAAATCCAGACGCTATCAACTTCCTCAAAGAGCGCAGCCTGATCTTGGAAATCATGCAAGCCAACGCGGATTATTTCAAATCTCCTAGTCCGGTTTGTCTATACCAAGGCATGCTGGATGACCGCGTGGATATCCCGTACAATGAAAAAATGATGTTGGCGCTAGCAGGGCAGGTGTATAGGTATCCGGATTTGGGGCATAAGTTTGATCAGGATGGGTTTCGGATGATATTGAAAGACATTAGGGCTAGTTGCTAGTTGCTAGTTGTTAGTTAGGATGTGCCCAGATATGGTTGTAATTCCTTGTCTATTTTTGGAGGGTAGTTTACCCATTCGTGTTGTATTCCTTTAGGTGCGCTGCAATACGTAACTGCTATTGACGGGGCGACTTTTTCAGTCACCCCGTCAATAGTAGTTACATGGTTCTAACCATTTATGTGCAAAATTTAACCATTGGTTACTTTTCAAGCGCTATATGGCACCATGCTAAGTTATTTTTGTCAAAACGAAGTTCCAACTCAAACATTCTTTAATAAAACATCATGGAACATTCCACCGTAGCATCAAAAATTCAAGAAATTAAATCCGTATCCACCAACCAAACGGAATTTGTGTTCGGGGTGCTCATGTTGCTCATGGGCGAAACCCAGGTTTTGAATGAAATCATTGAAAACTGCGAAGATGAAGCGCTGATCGCACAGACAGCACCGTTCCGACAGGAAATTCCGGCGTATTTTATGGTGCTTGCCCAGGAAATTAGCCTGATTCATCCTAACAACAACGAATTGGGGTGATTGTGCCTTGCGCTGGGCTAGATCCTTCAATTTTTTTCTTCCCCCTTGTACATTTTAGGTTGGTTTAGATCTCAACGGGGGAAGAAAAAAGCCTCAGGATGACAGCTCACGTTGTTATGGGCATTGGGTATTTCGTTTAACAAAACCCTGGAAAGTTAAAAACAACGTGGGCTGTCATCCTGAAGGCTGTTTCTTTCCCGAACAAATCATGCATTACCAGAAATGTAAACGGGAAAGAAATGGACGGAAGGATCTAGCCAGGGGTGGAATGG
>CAIVGO010000630.1 GCA_903905445.1 uncultured Bacteroidota bacterium | reverse complement strand
TATGGCAGCGGATCGGCGGAATTGGCCAAACTGCTCGAATTTCACAAAGTCGATTATTTGGGGGTTGCTTATGCCGATGAAGGCATTGAATTGCGACAAGCCGGGGTGAATTTGCCCATTTTGGTGCTTAATCCAGAGCCCAGCAGTTTTGATGCCCTGTACCGGCACCGACTCGAACCAGAAGTGTATAGTTTGTCCTTGTGGGAAGCGCTTGCGCGGTACGCTGGACATGAAAAACAAATGTCTATCCATTTAAAATTGGATACGGGTATGCACCGTCTTGGTTTTGAGTCCGACCAACTGGGAGCAGTGTTGGAGCAAATGCGTTTGTATCCCAATTTGCGGGTACAATCGGTGTTTTCGCATTTGTCGGCCAGTGATGTGGCGGTGCATGATGATTTTACGCATCGGCAGGCGCGGGTATTTTCGGACATGTACACCCAAATTGTTGCGGCCCTGGGTTACAGGCCATTGCGGCATTTGGCCAATTCGGGCGGTATTTCGCGTTTTCCGGAATACCATTTTGAGATGGTGCGGCTGGGTATTGGGCTGTATGGCATCGATTCGGCGGGCAAACAGGATGCATTGCGGGTGGTGAATACCCTAAAAGCCACCATTAGTCAGATTAAATCTGTTAGGGCGGGTGAAACGGTGGGGTACAATCGGAATGGTCCGGTGGATCAACCCACCCGCATTGCCACCATCAGCATTGGGTACGCCGACGGTTTTTTGCGGCTTGCAGGCGGCGGGCGTTATGCGGTGTACCTGCATGGGCGACTTGCGCCCACCATTGGCAACGTGTGCATGGACATGAGCATGATTGATGTCAGCCAGATTCCTGAAGCGCGGGAGGGCGATGTGGTGGTGATTTTTGGCGAGCAGCACCCCGTGCAACAATTGGCGAAAGTGTTACAAACCATTCCTTATGAAGTATTTACCAATATTTCAGAACGGGTAAAAAGGGTTTATTGGCAGGAATAGCGTGAAAAAAGTGCGCTATTCAGGAATTAATTGTAAATTTGCGGCGTTCTTGGAAAAGTGCTTGCGTGTTTTCAGGCATATTTTAGAGGGGCTTGTAGCTCAGGTGGTTAGAGCGGCTGACTCATAATCAGATGGTCGCGGGTTCAATTCCTGCCAGGCCCACATTGGAAATCAAAGACTTACGCGTTTTTTGCGCGTGGGTCTTTTTTTTACCTACTAAATACCTATCTCCAACTTATAAACGTTTTCCCGAGCAGTTAATGCCATAAAAACTGAAAAGCGTTTTATACCGATATTGTACACTATCCTGGTTCTCAAAGACATCTAACATATAGGTATCGCAACCGCTGGGATTGCAGTTAAATTCGCCATAATAACGGTTCGAACCGCTCAGTCGCTGCAAAACCCGGTCATCCACTTTGATTGGATTATTGGGCAGGTTTTGAACCTCAATGGTATCAACAAATGCATTCGTTCCGGAGTCCGTTGCACACTGACATTGATAAAAAACCTTTTCCGTACTACCGCCGACCACGACCGTTTTTTGGGCAATAGTATCTGTACTGCCACAGCGTGTAATGTTCACTTTAACGGTATAGGTACCTGTAAAATCATAAGTATGGGTAGTATGGTACCCTGTTCCGGTTTTCCCATCGCCAAAATCCCATAAATAAGCAAAATCGCAAGTGCTTTGGCAATCGGGTGTTGCAATATTTGCCACAAAATGGGCTGTATTGGAAACATAAAGTGAATCATTGCTGTCGATGCGGAATCCGCAAGGCGGAATCGCGTGGTGGATTACCCAGACGCTATCGGTATTTTCACCATAGGTATTGCCGCGCTCTACGCGTAATGTAATGATATTTAATCCAATACGACGAAATTGGTGGATGGCGTAAATGGTTTGGGTCGTATCGTTTTTGCTCCCATCCCCCCACGACCAGATATACCGATCCGATGGTGTTTGGTCGGTGCTGAAAGTGATATTTTCATCATCGTACACCGTGTCGCGTTGGTTGTTGTTTTCCAAATACGGCGTGAAGGTTTTTTCCCAGGTAGCTGGTGGCGTAGTGGTTTCTTTTTTGCAGGCGAACATGCAAGCCAACAGCAGAACAGTGATAAAAAGCAGTTTTTTCATAGGAGTATGGTTGATATTGTACAAATTTAATGTCTTTTTATTGAAAAAAGGCATTAAATGATCTAGAATGCTATTCTAGGCTAATTGCTACCCATAGCCTTGGCTCCCACTACCCTTCATGCTTTGCTGGCTCGATTTTTGGTTGTACACGCGCAAAACCTCGCCGAGGCGCGTTGATCATTCCAACCTGAGTCAAGATGCAAACAATAAAATTCGTAACCTTCATACTACTTGCCTGTTTGTGCTTTTCCTGCAAGAAAAACGAGGAAGAAGATTCAATAAGACGCCCATATAGCGATGGAAGTGCGGAGGCAATGGTCCTTGGGAATAAAATCAGTTTTAAAATGGATGCCTCAATTGGGAAGCGTCAAAAAATTTTACTTCTCTTGGCTTATTATAATAACGATATCCAGAGACTTGATTTATGGATGGACAATTTACCTAAATCAATGGATACTACTTTTTTTGAACCTATAACTAGTACGCTTGAACCTCTAACGGTTTTAAATACCTTAAAAGGAGACGTTTTACTGGATATTTATGACAGCATTGACAATCCAAACCAAAAAAGTTTTGTTGTAATTACAAAACTGGATACGATCAAGCAGGAAATGGAAGGTATGTTTCAATTAAGTTATTATCGTGATGTGAGATTCCCCAAAATTGATATTTTCCCTGACACCTTGATTTTTACAGAAGGCAGGTTTTCAACAAAATATAAAAATTACTAGTTTTTAAAAATTATTTAATCTCATCTTCTTGATGAAGTCTTAGGATTGAATTCAATAAGTCCAATGAGTAATATCGTTTATTTTTTAGAAAAGCCTCAAAAAGAGGTCGCAGTTCAGATATGATTCCTTTTTCTCGAGCATTCGATAGCAGACCAATTGTACAAATACATTGAATTCCTAAATTTTCTGCAATGTTCCTGGCTTTTTTATAAGAAAAAATAGGCCCGGTATCTGAAATTACTAGCCCATTTTTCATCCTATTTCAATTTTTCTACATCAAGCAACACATCCTCTAACTCCAAAGTTGAAATCGGGACATTGTTTTCAGCAAGCATAGTTTCAAATTCAAACCTGGACAATTCGGCAATCTGAGTTGCTTTCCCAATGGTAACTTTGAGTTGGGTATACAATTGAATGGCCAATGCATGTTTGATTCGCTGCTTCAATTCTTTTTCCGATAAATTTAAGGTGAGCAAAATATCGGAAGGAAGGTCTATAACAAAGTTTTGTAACGCCATATTTCTTTTTGTTAAAGGTAACCACATTCATGATTGTTTGGTTTGTGACGCGCTGTTTTTATTTCCAACGCCCAAACCCCAAACCCTACTTCACCTTCGCCTTAAAATCATACCGCAAGCCCCAATATTCCTTCAGTACCATTTTAACCGAGCCTACCGAAACAGGCGATTCGATGAGTACGGGTATGCGGTTTTCATCGTCGGAAACCCACACGGTCATTTTGGTATCTTCTTTAAATACGCTCCCCGCAATTACATCAGGTTGGTATTTGAGCACTTTATACCGGCCCATGCCATGTACGTTTTTGTTGCCATCGCGGCCTTTAAAGCGCAATTTGAGCGGGTATTCGGCCTGGTCCATAAAAATGCGGAAAGGCACGGTGTTGCCCGATTGCGGGTCG
>CAIVGO010000629.1 GCA_903905445.1 uncultured Bacteroidota bacterium | reverse complement strand
TGGCAATTTTGTATTCTTTTAAAAACCAGTCGGAGCGCAATTCCAGGATTTTCACCATTTCTGCATCGCTGCTTCCTTTTAAAAAGTGCAGCATATACACCTTGGAAAAGTAGGAAAACAAACTGGAAATGGTCACAATCAACGGATTTTTGCGAATATTGGCGGCAAAGTACTGCTGTATGCGCGCTATTTTGGCCATGTCCCGGGTTGCGAAGGCTTTTTGCAATTCATACACATTATATTCCTTGCTAATGCCCACAAATTCCTGTACATGCTGGGTGGTGATGGTGGTTCCAGCAGGCAAATTTAAGGCCAACTTATCCAACTCATTCGTAATGCGTCCCAAATCAGTACCCAAATACTCGGCCAATAAATGTGCCGCCGCTGCATCCATGCCCATTTTGCGCGATTTCCCATAACTTGAAATCCAGTCCGCTACCTGGTTGTCATACAGTTTTTTGCTTTCAAAAACCAGGGTTTTGGCCTTGAGTACCTTGCCAAATTTGGTACCCATGTCAAATTTTTTATGTTTAAAGCAGACCACAAACAAGGTAGTGGCCATCGGATTATCCATATAACTGGCCAAATCCGTCAGTCCTTTCATTTCCTGGGCTTCCCGCAAAATAATCACTTGTCGTGCACTCATCATCGGATACCGCCGTAAATAATCGAGCAGGCTGAGTGGGTCGACATCCTTACCATACAGAATGGTTTGATTAAACCCTTTTTCGGCCTCCGGCAAAGCATGCGCTTCGATCGCCTCGGCAATCCGATCAATAAAAAAGGGTTCCTCCCCGTGCAAAAAGTACACAGGCGCAAATTTATGGTCGCGCACATCGCGGAGAATTTCTTCAAATGTCATAACAGGGCGAAGATACCCCCATGAAGGCTTATTTCAAAACAGTGCCCGTTTTTATAATATTTACAGCACTTTAAATCATAATATATCTTTATATAAAAACCGTAAACTCAAGAATTCTACCGCTAAAAGGCAGAAAGTATGCGCTTTTCAAAAAATAAGTTAAATTTGTAAATCCAACAACTGCTTGCACACGACCAGTTTTCAAAAAATCCTGATTGTGTGCTACAATACGTATTAATTCTGATAATCAACCAACTCCAACCTTCATTTCATTTTACGCTTCATCCACCTCATGAGAAAACAGTACCTTTTATTCATCGCCTTTTTTCCATTTTTTTTATCGGCCCAAACCACCTATTATGTCAAGCAAAATGCCGGCGGCAATGGCAATGGTTTGTCCTGGGCCAATGCTTTTACTCAGTTGCAAGGGGCATTACAAGTAGCCAAATCGGGCGATCAAGTCTGGATCGCGAAAGGCACTTACAAGCCCTCGGACGGGGGGGATCGCGCCGTGTTTTTTGATGTTAAATCGGGTGTTTCCCTGTATGGCGGATTCAACGGGGCCGAAACGTCCATAAACGAACGCAATTGGGTATCAAATCCGTGTATCCTCGATGGCGACCTCGGTGTGCCGGGCGATAGTACCGACAACAGTTATAACCTGATGCGGCTCTCTAACCCATCCAACACAACGGTGCTGGATGGAATCACCTTTCAACACGCCTTGAGCAACAAACCAGGTGTCCCTTTTGGCGATTTAGGTGGAAACGGCGGTGCCTTGCAGATTGATGCCAGTACAGCGGCGTTTCCATTAATTCAACATTGTCGTTTTTTGCACAATGTGGCTTTAGGTGGTGGTGGTGCCGTTTTTATCAAATCGGGCACCTTGGGGATGGCAGCCCCCCGTTTTATCGATTGCTATTTTGAAAACAACCGGGCGGATTCGGGTGGCGCTGTCTATCGTCAGGGCAGTGCGATGCAAGACACGCCCGATGATTTTTTACGTTGCCAATTTATCCGCAACATCGCCAACGGGAGTGGCTCGGGCATCACCTATGCCGACGCTAATGGCCGGACCGACACCCTGGATGTCATTGAATGTGTTTTTGAGGCCAATGAAGCACGTTCGCCGATCACCCTGCCGGCAGGAGCCTTTTTTACCACCGGGCGCAGCAATGGCGCTTGTTTACGCTTTAAAAACACCGAATTTACCCACAACACCTCCAAATCAGGCAGCGGAATCGTCTTTTATTCAGAAGAATTCCCACTCAAATATCTGATGGTCGATTCCTGTCGCTTTGACAGCAATTATTCTTTTTCCTGGAATCCTTCTGTTTCCGGACTGTCGATCTCCATTTTTTCCGGCTACTACGATGGAGGCATCTTAAAATCGCGGTACGACATGCGGCACAATCAGTTTTATCGGCACAAAGGCCCGATGATTGAATTGGCGATGTTGTCCAAAAACACCCTCGATTTTTCTTACAACGATTTTATAGATAATTACAACTATTACCCTACGTTTGGTGGTGGATTTGCCATTTTGAGTGACACTATTTACATGGATGGCAATCACTTTATCGATAATCCGCGTTTGATTGCTTTCAATTTGACCGCTTATGCTTTTGCGCGCGCAACCAACAATATTTCTCGACGTTCCAATTTTAATTTGAATTGCAACATCACCCCAATTGTATTTGCGAACAATGTATATGATGGTGGCAATGAACTGAATACCTTTTTCCCGGCCAATAAGGATGTGTATTGTGGCAATTTGGTAATCAATAATTTATTTGAAATTGAGGAAGATCCGTTTTTGCCGTTGCGCAAAAAATGGGTGTTTACCAACAATATTTTTGCCAATAACCGAAATCTCTTGACAACCAATCCGGCAAAACTTTACCAGGTTTTGCCATTTTACCACGATTCTGCCTATTTTGAGTATAACTTATTCGATTTCCCGAATTGTGACACCCTGGGTTCCAAATCGGTTTGTGGGGTAGGCAATATTTTCGGCGTCGACCCGATGCTTGCCGATACAGCGGCGGGCAATTACCAATTGCTGCCCTGCTCTCCTGCTTTTGATGCCGGATCAAATACACCTTACCAGACCTATAATATCTACACCGATTTATTGGGACGCAACCGCATCAGCGATGCACGGGCCGACATGGGCCCCATAGAAGGCCAGCCACTTACCTTTTCAGGCGCGCCCCAAGTGCAGGCTGCTTGTTCCGATACCTCCGGGGCGGTTTCCTTTCCGTTCGTGAATGGTTGTCCACCTTACCAATACCAATGGTCGAGCGGACCAAAAACCGGGCAAGGATCAACGGGTTTGGCTGCAGGTACCTACCAATTTACCATCACCGACTATGAAGGGCGCCTGGTGTACGCATACGCAACCGTTGATGCAGCCCACCCACCCACGGTCAATGGACAAACCACCGCTGCCAGTTGTGCTACTTGTGCCAATGGCAAAGTTACCCTGCAAGTAAGTGGCACCAGCGCGTATCAATACTTGTGGAGCAATGGCACAAAGAATATCAATTTAACCCAGGTAATGCCCGGCGATTACACCGTGACGATAACAGACGCAGGATCATGCACTTATACATACACCTTCACGGTTCCATTTACAAGTGCCATAACAGATGTACAAAGCAATGGCGGCTTGCAAATGATGCCGAATCCGGTGCAGACCCGCTTAAGCCTGCAATGGACCGCCGAAAATGTGCAAAAAATTGCGGTTTATGATGTGTATGGTCGCTTGGTGCAAACAGAAAATGTTTCGGTTGGGCTACAAAACGCGGCAATAGATTTATCCGGCTTGGCGCAGGGTTGGTATTTCCTGCGTTTAGACGGAGAAAACCGCATGTTGGGATTTGGCAAAGTATTGGTGCTTCCCCGCTAAGCGCCCTATTTTGCCCCAGAATACTGATAAACCTGTCCGCGTTTTTCCTGACGATTGGGCCGGTTGATGCGTTTCATATAAAACCATTCCCCTTGTGCGCTTTCCTGGTTGAGCGTGAGGATCAGATAGCCATGGTGCATCAGGTCCATAAAGCGTACATGGGGATTGGTTCCTTTTTTGGTAAAACGGCGTTGCGCTATTTTGACTAAAAAAGGCTTTACATACTCATCGTAATTGGCAGAAGTGATGCTCGGGGTGGTAAATTCGATCCCCACAACCCCTTTTCCTGTTTTTTTATCATATTGTGTTGGATCCTGCGGCGCGCGCGTGAGGTCCATGACCCAACTGGTGTGGCAATCGCCGGTAACAACCACAATGTTTTGCATATTTTGACTTTCAAAAAAATGAAACAAACGGTTGCGTTCGGCTGGATAACCGTCCCACATGTCCATAAATTTCGGATTTTTGGGAAACACTTTTGAATTATCCAGGGATGACATTATGACCTGATTGCCGAGGATGCGCCAGCGTGCTTTGGATTGCTGCATGCCATTGGTCAGCCATTCAAATTGTTCGGTACCAATCATGTGGCGACTTTCGGCGTTAAAATCAAGGTCTTTTGCCGATTCGGATTGTTTGGTGCGGCCCTCCATCCGTTCATCGAGCATCCATAAATCGGCCAAACTGCCGAAAGAAAACTGGCGGTACAGTTTGTCGCCCGCGCGTTTGCGCACCGGAATCCACTCAAAATAGGCCTGTCGGGCGGCACTTTTGCGTTTTGACCATTCCCCTTCTTCTTTTTCCTGGTGGTTTTGCGCACCGGCGATGTAGGCATCATTGGCAAACTCATGGTCGTCCCAAACATTGATAAACGGAAAACGCGCATGCACCTGCTGCAAATCGGGATCCAATCGGTATTGGGCATACCGTGCACGATAATCGTCGAGGGCCACAATTTCCCGAGCAGGAATATGCTTGCGGGGCAGCTTTTTATTGCCATATCCGCCCACCTGGTACTCATAAATATAATCGCCCAAGTGCAAAACCACATCAATATCGGTACGCTGCGCGAGCATGGCATAGGCATTAAAATAGCCCGCTTCAAAATTGGAGCAACTCACAACCGCTATTTTCATCTGTTGTACATCGCCGATTGGTGCCGTTTTCGTGCGGCCCACCATCGACTTTTTACCTTGATAATCAAACCGATAGAAATAAAAGGTATTAAATTCCAGTCCGGTTACATCCACCGTGATCGACCAGTTTCGGCTTTCATCGGTGGTTGCGCTGCCCTGTTGTAATATCGTTGAAAACAAACTGTCTTTTGATATTTCCCATCCAATTAAGGCAGGTAAATCGGTATCCGGGGTCAGTTTCGTCCAAAGTATGACCGCTTCCGGGGTTGGATCCCCGGAGGCAACACCGTGGTAAAAAGGCTTGAGGGCAGGGTTATAGGCAGGGGACAAATCCTTTAGGTAGCTTTTTTGCGCGTTGACAGTAACCACGGTACCAAGCAGGAAGAGTATAAAAAAATATTTCATAGGAAATGACCAAGTTTAGGAAGCAATCACAAATCTTTGTAATTCTGTCGGGATTCGCGGCAAAATTTGTTTTAAATTAACGTAAATTGATTTCCGCATGCAGTTTTATCGACACTATAAGGGCAATTTTTACCAGGTTTTACACGAAGCGCAGCATTCAGAAACCGGTGAAAAACTGGTAATTTACCAGGCATTGTATGGCGCTTTCGGGGTGTGGGCGCGGCCGCATGCGATGTTCCACGAAATAATTACCTTAGCAGATGGAACCCGGCAACCCCGATTTGAACGCGTAGATAATCTCATTGAAAAAACAGACAAACCAACATGATGCGACTTGTACAAATTGTTTTTGGATGCCTTTTCGGGCTATTTTTCGCCCCATTTTTGTCTGCACAAGATACTTTTTCGATTGTAGCAGCCGATTCGACCACCCGGCAGGTAGGCAGCGCAGGGGCTTCTTGTGTGGATTTATTCCAGTTTCCAGGGTTTAAAATAGACTTTTTAGGCGATTTATTGCCCAATTTAGGTGCCATCAACACCCAGGCAAGTTACCTGGCGGCCAACCAGACCAATGCCCGCACCAGAATGAACGCCGGGGACAGTCCAGCCGAAATCATTACCTGGCTTAAAGGCAACGATGCTGGTTTTAATCCGGGGATACGGCAATACGGCATTGTAGGCTTTACGGGCAGCGCGTTGAGTGCGGCTGGTTACACGGGCGTTAGCACCATGGATTACAAAAACCACCTTACCGGCAATATTGGCGGCATTTACTATTCCATTCAAGGCAATATTTTATCGGGCCAGGCAATTCTGGATTCCATGGAGTATCGTTTCCGAAATGCCGATGGCGATTTGGCTTGCCGTTTAATGGCGGCACTACAAGGCGCTAAAAAAGTTGGGGCGGATACACGCTGTGCACCCAATGGCACTTCGTCTTTGTTTGCTTTTGTAAAAGTGTCCGAGCCAAGCGATGCATACAACAATCCGTCCTTTGTACTTGGGGTAAAAACGGCCTCCAATGCTAAAAAAGAGCCAATTGACTCCTTGCAGGTCTTGTTTAACGCCGTTAAAAACTGTGAAACTAGTCAGGTTCCAACGCTAAACTTGGAAGGTATCGACCTTCAAATATTTCCCAACCCAGGTTCCCACATCATACAGGTAAAAACAGCCATCCCTGTCACACAAGGCACTTGTCGAGTGATGGATGCGAAAGGCGTGGTCGTTTATTCCGATCAATTTACAACAGCAACCAGCCTTCACACTGGAAGTTGGCCCAAAGGCGCGTATTTTTTGCGTTTGCAGTGTCGGGAAGGCTATGTTTTGAAGCAGTTTATGGTGCAATGACCTTCCGAGGTGACACCTCCGACAGCAGCCTTCCGAGGTGACACCTTCAACAGCAGCCTCCCGAGGTGACACCTCCAACGGCAACCTCCCGAGGTGACACCTCCGATGGCAACCTCCCGAGGTGACACCTCCGACGGCAACCTCCCGAGGTGACACCTCCGACATCAACCTCCTGAGGTGTCACCTCCAACGGCAACCTTCCGAGGTGACACCTCATTTCAACCCAAACAAATCCATGTTATCCACTTTTAACTGCTCAAACACCAATTTATTCCACTTGAGCATACTGCCCCTTTCTTTACCGCCTTCTACATCGGTAAAAAACTGGCGGGCAATGCCATCTAAATCAGCCTGGTTCTTTTTGTAAATCTGCTCAACAGTTGCCGCTTTTTTATCGGAATGCTTAATAGCCGCTTCCAATATACGGCGCTGAATTTCAACAAGATCAAAATAAAGATTTATAAAACAATGCGCCGTATTGTCAAGTGGCAAACGGTAAAAACTATCATAAGGGTCAAAAATAGCGGCTGTGACAATTTGCAAAGTGTCGGGATAAGGATTGATATCTAAAAATAATTTTCCTTTGAGCTGATACGGAACCGATAAAGTGCCCGTGATCGATGCAATATCTTGCGCGCTCGTGTTGGCTTGCCCCCGGAAATACATTCGTTTTTTGCTCCAGCGTACGTATGGAAACTCCAACATGCCACGGTCGAGGTATTGATTTCCTTCAAAAATGGTGGTGTTGGTTACGACATTGGGTTGCTCATAAAACCGTTCATTTTCATTGTATTGTGTATTTAGTTTTAATTCATCATTATGCTTCCAGAAATATGGGTTGTAAGGAATGGCATTGATTTTCTTGTAATCGCCCGCAGATGCACTTGAAAAACGAAAAAATGGCAACTGAAAACGCTGGTCAAAATCATAAGCATACACAATGGCGCTGGTAGTAACCGGGTAACTTTCGCCATTTCGATTATGGTATTGAATGGTATAGGAAAAATCCACATGCTGAAAGGTCATTTTACCCTGAACTGGCTGAAAAGTTTTGGTAATCTGAAATGCGACCTTAGCAATTGTATCTGTAGGAAATAGAGGTAAAAATGGATGCAAAACCGCATTGGGGCAATTCAGTTTTACCTTTAAAATACTTTGTTGGCCCGCATTAATCCACAAAAAACCAGAAAAAAACCGGCCGGATGTATCTTTAGGGACATACTCGAGCACAAAAATAGAATCGCGGTTTTCATCAATGTACTGGTTGTTTAGCCGTAAAAAGTAACTTTTCTTCAGGGCCTTTTTGCTCATTTCCAGGGGACTTTTGGGGAAATAATCGTTGTGATCACACAATTTCAACATCGAAATTGCCCTGGAACTCTCCACGGATGCAAACAACTGGCGTCGGTACGGCAACAAAGCAACCCGAGCCGTTTTTATATACAGCGCTTCCAGGTCGTACCCGGTTATATTGGCATTGTAAAAGCCTTCCACCAATTCTACTTGCGTGCCCTCAATGAAACTTTTCAGGGTATAAAAAGACTTGGCAGTCGCTTTTGTCTCAGGGGCATTTTTGCGACAAGCCTCCACCATATCAAAAAGATACGTATTGTCTTTTGGCACAATGGTTACTTCATTCAGCAACTGGCCATTTTCCACCATGGCGATTTCATAAAATAAAGTAGTCGCATCCAAAGGCTGCAAAACTTGCTTATACCCCAGATACGTAATTAATAAGGTGTCCTGTTGACGCTGCTGCTGAAGTTTAAAATACCCAAGTTCGTTGCTGACGGCTCCCTTTTTTGTACGCAAGTTGTAAATATTGGCATACGAAATGTTTTCTTGACTTTTTTGATCAAAAACACGTCCTTCCAGCGTGAAACTGCGTTCAGATTGCCCGTAAAGCAAATTGGGAAGCAGGGAGGCAAAAAAGATGATCGAGGCAAATAGATACAATTTCATTGGCATCAATTGCTGTTTGTAATCCTGGAGGTGACACCTTCCGAGGTGACACCTCCCCAATCCCTAAAAACCTACTTTTTCTTAGCTGCCGCTTTGGGTTTCGCAGGCGCTTTCGCCTTAGCCGGTGCTTTTTCCTTGGTCGTTTTCGCGCCAGCCTTTTTTACAGGTTTTGCTTTTACATCAAAAGCGCCCGGAATTTCTTTTTCGATGATCGCTTTTACATCCTCCAACGACAAGTTGCGGGCATGATCGGCGGTCATTTTAGCGCCGTCCATTTTAGGCAAGTTGAGCATCGCCTTTCCGAATTTGATATACGGACCCCAGCGGCCATTTTCGACGCTGATTTTCAGTTCCGGCCAGTGCTGGATGTAGCGGTTGGCTTCTTTTTCAATTTTTGACGCCAATAAATCCAGGGCTTGTTGCTCCGTCAAAAAATCAAAATTGATCGCTTTCGGTACATTTACATACAAATCGGCCCATTTGATAAATGGACCAAAACGGCCTTTACCTTTTGTTATAGGCTGACCCTCAAAGAATCCCACCGGTTTATCGGCCTCTAATTTGGCCAAAACAAGTTGAATCGCTTCATCGGCTGTCAATTCAAACGGATCCTGACCTTTGGCAAGGGAAATAAACTGCTCGCCATATTTTACATACGGACCATAACGCCCGGTACTTACAATCATTTCCAAATCTTCGTACACACCCAACGTACGTGGCAATTGGAAACTTTCCAACGCCTCCGCCAGCGTAACCGTTTCCAGGTTTTTGCCTGGACGCAAATTGGCATAGCGCGGCTTTTCCTTTTCTTCCAGTTCTTCGCCGGTACCAATTTGAATGACAGGCTTGCCCAAACTGCTCATGCGCACTAAAACCGTACGTCCGGTAGCAGGATCCACCCCCAAAATACGCTCGCCACTCACGCGGTCTGCCTCTTTTAAGGTTTTCTCTACTTCTGTATGAAATGGCCGGTAAAAACCATCAATCACTTTGGTCCAGTCGATTTTACCTTCCGCAACATGGTCAAATTGTGCTTCAATTTCGGCCGTAAAGCCATAATTCATGATATTCTGGAAATAGGAATCCAAAAAGTCAATCACAATCATGCCCATATCGGAAGGATACAGCACGTTTTTAGTAGCGCCCGTTATTTCCTTCCCGGTCGTATTGGCAATCTTATTATCCTTGAGTACCAATATTTTATATATACGCTCCTCCCCTTCCCGACTTTCTTTCACCACATACCCCCGGTTTGTTTCCATGATTTTGGAAATGGTTGGCGCATAGGTGGAAGGACGGCCAATCCCCAATTCTTCCAGTTTTTTTACCAAACCAGCCTCCGTGAAACGCGCAGGCGGGCGTGTAAAGCGCTCGGTCGCGGTCAAATTATCAAGATCCAGGGCCTGGCCTTTGCTCAATGGCGGCAACATGCCTTGGGCTTCTTCTTCCTCATCATCGGTACTTTCGAGGTATAATTTCAGAAAACCATCAAATTTGAGCACTTCGCCCTCTGCCACCAGTTTGGCCGTGGGTTGGGTGCTAATGCCAATATCGACGGTTGTTTTTTCCAGTTCTGCATCGGCCATTTGCGAGGCGACCGCGCGTTTCCAGATGAGTTCGTACAAACGTTGCTCATCGCGCTGGGCACTTACACTTTGCCGCTCCACATACGTTGGACGAATGGCCTCATGCGCTTCCTGTGCGGAGTCGTTTTTGGTTTTATAACGGCGTAAATTGTGGTACCGTTCGCCGTATTGTTTTACAATTTCCTCTCCGATGGTAATCAGCGCCGATTCACTCATATTGGTCGAATCGGTACGCATATAGGTGATAAAACCTTCTTCATACAGTTTTTGAGCAACCTGCATGGTGCGGCTTACCGAAAACCCAAGTTTACGGCTGGCTTCCTGCTGTAAAGTAGAGGTGGTAAATGGCGGTGAAGGTCGGCGCCGGGTGGGCGTCACCCGAATATCGTCTACCTTAAAACTGGCCCCAACACATTGTTGCAGAAACTGTTGTGCGCCTTCAACATTATCATACCGCACCGGACTTTCGGCCTTGAATCCAACCACTTTACCCTGGTTGTTTTTCGCCAGGAATTGGGCTACAATTTTAAAGTAAGCCGCCGAATTAAATTGCTGTATTTCCCGCTCGCGTTCTACAATCAGCTTTACGGCGACCGATTGTACGCGGCCCGCCGACAACTGTCCCTTCACTTTTTTCCAAAGCAGTCCCGACAGTTCCCAACCCACCAATCGATCGAGCACACGGCGCGCTTGTTGGGCATTTACGATGTTCATATTCACCGTACGCGGGTTTTGCACCGCTTTTTGAATCGCAGGTTTCGTAATTTCGTGAAATACAATCCGCTTGGTAGTCAGTTCATTCAAACCCAGCACTTGACACAAATGCCATGAAATCGCTTCCCCCTCGCGGTCTTCGTCCGTTGCGAGCCACACTTCCTCTACCTTAGAGGCGGCTTCTTTCAGGTCTTTCACCGTTTTGAACTTATCAACCGGGATAATGTAGTTTGGAAGGTAATCGTTTTCCACATCTACACCTAGGTCATTGCCTTTTTCCAAGTCGCGGATGTGGCCGTAGGATGATTTAACAGAAAAGTCGCTGCCCAGAAATTTCTCAATGGTTTTCGCTTTGGCAGGCGACTCCACGATTAGTAATTTTTTTGCCATAATGATACGAAGTGATTATTAGACTTGTTGCGGTGGAAAGTTGAAAACGATGTAAAAACGCCCATTTCCCGCCCTTCTGCGTTTTTTTTCTTGTCCGTAGCGCTGCTACGCACAAGAAAAAAAGCCTTGAAGGCCAAAAAATGGACTGTTTTTGTCGTTTTACTTCCCACCGCAACAAGTCTATTGGGATTTTTTATGATTAAACGAATGCATTCATTGCTCGCGCAAAAGTAAGGTGTTTTAAAGCGGAAAAACCGCCGATTTATATCAGCGGTTTTTCTTTTTCACCTCTTCATGTATTATTTTGCGACTTTTTTGCTCTTTTTCCCATTCCTCCTTTCGTTTTTGTCGAAAATTTGTTGCCAATTCTTTGATATTATAAGGCTTTCCATTCAGTTTTCGGTGAAAAGCGAGCAGTAAAAAGTCGGCCTGATCATCTGGAAAAGTGATTCCGGCGCTGCGGAGGTAGTGGGAAATACGCGAACCGCCGTAAAAACCCCAGTTGAGAATCATCCATTGTCCGAGGCGATTGTGCATTTGTTGGCATACACTGTCTTCCGGAATCGCCTTAATTTTCAATTTAGACTCCTCAGAGATGAGTTTATCCAATTGCAGGGTGGCATCGTCCAAATTTTTTGGAATATACATGTTCCCCAGTTTATCTTTCTTGATCCGTTCTTGGTATTGCTTTTCGAACTCCGCTTCGGTGGAAGCGGGACCTTCTTGTGCGTGCAAGGTTGTCCAACAAAAAGCAGCGCATAAAAGGGGCAAAAAGAATTGCTTTAATTGCATACAAATCAAAGATTTATGAATTTTCGAATGACATTGCCAGAAATTTTCCTGTTAGAAACCGTGGTATGGTTAATCCTTTGGCTGCTCAACGATTACATGGCGACCCTATTAACGCTCATCATAGGCGCTATCGTATTGGCGGTGCTGCTGCTTGCCCTCCTTTCGGAGGCTATTGAGCGTTCGAGGGTACCCAGGCGGTATTTTTATGTAATGGGATTGAGCGTGCTGGCGCCTTTGGTTGCAGCCATTTTGTACCAGGTATTATTTGGCGGCCATTTGAGTTTTTTACCCAATTAAGGCATCGTTTCATTGGAGGCTGGTGCGTTATCCAACTCTACAAAAGTACCCGTTTGGCGATTTTTACGCACATTATCCCACGGAAAATAACGTCCGTTCATGACCACATATACCCCGGGCGGCAACACTTGTACAAATGCAAGCGCACTGCCGAGGTTAAAAAAACCATCGGATGAGGTTCCAAAAGCATACGGAATCATTGCGCCGGTGAGGACGATGGTTTTGCCCTCAATTTTTTCATGGGCCAACAAGGTGGCGGTTTCCACCATTTTGTCGGTACCGTGTGTTAGCAAAATCTTGTTGTGGGGCGTTTTTTTGCAGTTATACACGATGATTGCTCGGTCTTCTTCGCGCATTTCGAGCGAATCGGTCATCATCAGCGTTTTGATGTCAATGTCCACTTCAGAGCGGCCGCGGTCGAACATTTCCTTCAGGTGGGTATCTTTAAAATACAATTCGCCCGTGATGTAATTGTATTCTTTGTCGAAGGTGCCGCCGGTGACAAATACTTGAATCATAGATGGTGGTGGTTAGCGCATAGGTTAACAGGCCGGAAGCCTGCATGAAGCGCGCAAAAGTAATCTTGATTTCAGATGATTTTCATCAAATGCGGCTGGATTTTGGAAAACGTTTGTAATTTTGCGCCAATCAATAAGAAATATCGCCTGATATGAAAAAAAATGAAGAATACGTTGATAACCGCAAACGCGATTGGATCCTTTTCGGTATCAGCACCGTAATTATGCTTGGCCTTTTAGTGTTCAAAGCAGAATGGATCTGGGTAATTTGGCCTTTGCAGTTTACCGCCTTTGCGGGCGCGATGGGTCGTTTGTAAAAAACGACTGATTGCTGCCATTCGTCGGATTTTGGCGCGTTACCTGATCGTGACGCTTCCTATGCATCTATTAACTAAAATAGTTGAATAAACAGTGTTGCTGTTTGTTCAACTATTTTAGTTTTACCCAATTCGTTTTCCAATCGAGAAGTCTTATAAAAACCTATTGACCCTTTAAGTATTTTAGCGGGGTTTCCTTAAACTTATCCCGGCAGTATTCGGAACAGAATCCGTACACTTTGCCTTTGTAATGGCAGGTATCGGTATAGTCTGGCTGCACTTCCATCCCACATACTTCATCGATTGCGTTGGCAAAAACGACTGCTTCGACCGAAACCGCAGCGTTTTTTTGGGGCTTTGGCTTTTTCGCAGGCACCGCATCCACGGTAGGCGCGGGCATTTCCGGCGCATCTACAGTTGGGCTGCTTATTTCAGCAGCTGGCGTTTCGGCTACCTTGTTTGGCTGGCTGTTTTGACAAGCCATAAGCATTGCCATGAGGCTTCCGGCATAGAAGAACGTTTTTGCTGTCATTTTTTTTGCTTTGGCTCAAAAGTATACATTAACCGCCCAAACCAACCGATGATCTTGGTCAGTACGGGCGGGTGAAGCAGGTGGATTAGCCTTCACCGTAAGCTTGGAGCGCGTATTAGGGCCCAAAAAAGAAATCCCTCAACCTATTGCGGCGAGGGATTCTAACCCAAACAAATAAACACAAAAACTACTTGGTGCAAGTTTAAGTGTATTCCTACCACTTCAACAAATTTTTAAATGGATATTTTCACCTGACCGTCGATTATTTTTCGATATGCCCCACAATCGCCAAATATTAACCATTGTTTTAGCATAATAGCGCATTTTCATTCCGATTATACAAATTGAGTTTTACAGATCGGCGCAGTTTTCATCGGTCCTTTTTACCTTCGCCCTACATCTTACCTATCCAAAATATGCGGACATTAAAATTCGTGCTTTCTCTTGCCGTCACCGTTCTGGTGATTTGGCAACTTAGTATCACCCATAAGGTGGGCGATGCACCCCTGCCGGCCTTGGGCCATTTTTTAAATCCATTTACCGGATTTTGGCAAAATGGCGAACCTGTTACTGCCTGGAAGGGCCAACAAAAACAGGCTAAAATTCCTGGACTCAAAGGCAAGGTTGAAATCCTGTACGACGACATCCTGACACCACATATTTTTGCCGAAAACACCGAAGACGCCATCCGTGCACAAGGATATGTCACCGCCAGCCAGCGTTTGTGGCAAATGGACATTACGGTGCGTAAAGCGGGCGGACGATTGTCGGAAATTCTCGGTGCGCGAACGCTGGAAATTGATCGTAAAACAAGAAGACGCGGGATGGTTTATGCTGCCGAAAACAGCCTGATTGGACTTCAAAAAGACCCGGAAACGTTCCAATTATTGCAAGCGTACACGGATGGCGTCAATGCATACATCGACCAAATGTCGGCGGCCGACTATCCAATTGAGTACAAACTGCTCAATTATCAGCCCGAACACTGGTCTTTACTTAAAACGGCGCTGGTACTCGAAACAATGGCCGATATGCTGGCGGGCGGCGACAGCGACCTAAGTGCAACCAACGCACGCGCTATTTTTGGTCGCCCCGCATTCGATTCGTTATACCCTGGTCAAATTCCGAATCAAATACCCGTCATTCCCGATACCGGGCAATGGAAAGATATTCATGTGCAATTTCCACCCTTCCAACCCATTTCAGCCGATTTGAGCAGCCAAACGGGGCATTTAGACATTGAAGATGCCGGTTTGCTTTCAGAAGGTCCGGAAGGGTACTTGCGTGGCTCCAACAACTGGGCAGTGGATGGCACCAAATCTAAAAGTGGCCGACCAATCCTGGCCAATGATCCGCACCTGAACCTGACGTTGCCCTCTATCTGGTTCCAAATTCAAATACACACCCCTACAATGAATTGTTACGGGGTTTCGTTGCCTGGCATTCCAAGCATTGTCATCGGGTTTAACGATCACATCGCCTGGGGGGTAACCAATGTAAGCCATGATGTAGCCGATTGGTTTAAAATTACCTGGCTAAACCCCGAACGCACGGAATATCAAGTAGATGGCCAAAAGCGCGCAGTAAAAAAAGTCGTGGAAAAAATTGAAGTCAAAGGCGCTCCAACGGTGTATGATACCGTGCGTTACACTTTGTTTGGCCCGATTGTGTACGATTTTGACCCTAAAAGCCCTTTGCGTGACTGTGCTTACAAGTGGGTTTCGCACGATATCCCGAAGGAAAACCTGATTGAAGGTTTCTTGCAATTGAATTCGGGTAAAAACTGGCAAGACTATAAATCCGGCATTTCAGGGTTCGATTGTCCGGCCCAGAATTTTGTCTTTGCCTCCAGCAGCGGCGATATTGCCCTACAAGTACAGGGTAGATTCCCGTTACGGATGCCGGAACAAGGCCGTTTTGTGCTGGATGGGCGCGTCTCGCTGAATGCCTGGAATGGCTATATTCCGGAAGAAGCCGTGCCTTCGATGAAAAATCCACGGCGGGGCTACGTTTTTTCTGCCAACCAGGTTTCTACCCCGAATACCTATCCCTACTACTACCTGGGCAATTTTGATGCTTACCGCGGCCGTCGGGCCGATCAGATGCTGCAACATTTACAGCAAGCCACGATTGATAGTTTTAAAAATATGCAACTCGATAATTACAGCACGCGCGCGGCCGATGCGTTGCCTGCTATGTTGCAGTTACTCGATCACCAGCAACTGGATGCATCCGGTAAAGAAATGGTGGAGGCTTTAAACAATTGGAAATACACCTTCGATGCAGACAAACGGGCCCCTACCTATTTTGATGTTTGGTGGGACTCTACCTATATAAAGGTGTGGGATGAAATAATTATGTTGCAAAAAGCGGGCAAAGAATTAAAACTGCCCGATGGTTGGCGCACCGTACAAATGCTGCAAAAAGACACTTTGAATCGATTTTTTGACCATCCCGGCACCCCCAACAAAGAAACTGCACGCCACATTGTAACCGAATCTTTTTTGGCTATGCAGCAATTCTTCCGGGAAAACCCCACCCGAATGGCTGATTGGGGCCAGTTTCATGCCTTGGACATCAAACATATTGCAAACCTGGAAGGGTTCGGGCGCATGAAAATACCCATCAATGGTCATAAAACAGCCCTCAACGCGGTCGGCATCAGCAATGGCCCATCGTGGCGTATGATCGTTTCGATGGAAGATAAAGTACATGGCCTGGGCGTATTTCCGGGCGGACAGTCGGGCAACCCGGGCAGCCGTTTTTATGATAATATGGTAGATACCTGGGTGCAAGGCCAATACAATGAATTGTTGCTCCTGCAATCCACAACAGAAGCACCTGAACGCATTATTTCCAAACTAACCCTAACAGCGCAATAAGCAACCATGAGAAATCTTCGCTATACTTTTTTGATCATTGCGATCCTTGGAAACTTATCCTTACTGGGTTTGCCCTGGTGGTTGGTAGCGGTGCTGAGTGCGGGTGCTGCCTATTTTTTTCCAACTAAAATTGTTCCGGGTGCAACCGCAGCCTTTAGTGCGGGCTTTTTACTTTGGTTTGTACTGGCATACGGCCTGGATAGCGCCAACGCGAGTTTACTTTCCGGAAAGGTAGGTATGCTATTTAAAGGTTTGAAGCCGATGCACCTCTTGCTGCTCACAGGTTTCCTGGGTGGCTTGTTGGCCAAATTGGGTTACCTGACAGGCCATTATGCACAAAAGTTATTTGTCGGCCCTGCGCCAAAACTTGTAAAATAAGTAGTATCAATAATTTAGATACAAATTTTTACTTCAAATGGGTGTATATTTGAGCTCCCAATTTTGAAGTATGGTAACCGGAAGGGCTGTTTTTTGGCCCCTCCGGTTTTTTTATTTCCCATTTTCACATTCCCATACTGAAAGGCGCTTAATCCAATAAGAGCTCAAATTCCACGCGCCGGTTCATCTCTCTTCCTTCTGAAGTATCATTTGATTTGATTGGACGCGCTGGTCCGAATCCTGCAAAGCGCAAACGTTCTGCTTTGATTCCTCGGAACAAGATGTAGTCGTAACAAGCCTTGGCCCGATCTTGCGACAGTTTGATATTGGATTCTTCGCTGCCTACATTGTCGGTATAACCGCTAATCGCCAATTTATAGTCAGGATATTGACGTAAAATGGTGATTACGGTATCCAATACAGCATAAGAAGCATTTTTCAGGGTTGCTTTTGCTGTTTCGAACTGTACCGCTTTGGTTGCAAATGCCAAACGTTCTTTGGTTTCGGCTTTCACTTCCGGGCAACCAGAATTGCTGGCAGGACCTGCCGTATTGGGGCATTTATCTAATTTATCGTTTATACCATCGCCGTCGGTATCCGGGCAGCCATTGAATTTGCCTGCAACGGTTGGACATGGGTCATTTTCATCGGAAACACCGTCGTTATCGCTGTCTTTCACAACGGGGCAGCCATTATTTTCAGCAGCACCCGCAACGGTTGGGCATTTGTCTTTGCTATCCACAACTCCATCTTTGTCCGTGTCTACTTCTTCCGGACAACCATTGTTGGCAGCAATACCCGCAACGGTTGGGCATTTATCTTTGCTGTCTATAACCCCGTCTTTGTCTGTGTCTACTTCCTCCGGACAACCATTGTTGGCAGCAATACCTGCAACGGTTGGGCATTTGTCTTTACTGTCTACTACCCCATCTTTATCGGTGTCTGCTTCTTCCGGGCAACCATTGTTGGCAAGCGTTCCAGCCACCTCCGGGCATTTATCTTTTGGATCTTCTACCCCATCGTTGTCCTTATCCGGACAGCCTTTCACAGGGCCGGAAAGGGTTGGGCATTCGTCGTCTTTATCCGGCACACCGTCTTTATCGGTGTCTGGGCAGCCTTTTACCGTACCAAACGTGATTGGGCACTCATCTTTATCATCGGGTGTACCATCGCTGTCGGTATCTTTCATGCCCGCAGTAGCGCATCCTTCATTGGCGGCAGTACCTGGTTCGTTTGGACATTTGTCGTCTTTATCTGCCACCCCGTCCAAATCACTGTCCGGACAGCCTTTTAAGGTTCCGGCAATGGTTGGGCAGCCATCTTCTTTATCGGCAACCCCGTCTTTATCGGTATCCGGGCAACCTTTCAAGGTACCCGCATCGGTTGGACAATCATCCTCTTTATCGGCCAGGCCATCGCTGTCATAATCCGGGCAACCTTTGGTGGTAGCAGGCCCTGCTTCTTCCGGGCAAGCATCTTCACTGTTTGCCACCCCGTCATTATCGGTATCCGGGCAGCCTGCCGCGACAGAAGGACCAGCCAAGGTTGGGCATTTGTCCATTGCATCGGGCGTGCCGTCTTTATCGGTATCGGTAGGCAAGGTGGGTGTTATGATGGATTTGTGGAGCAGATAAACGTAGCCCAATCCAAGTTGCACATTATCGCGGTTTACCACTTGTGCTTTCCGGTATTCCGCCTGCACATTTAAAAAGGCATAAGGAGATACTCGAAAATTAAGCCCGCCGCCAAATGGGAACTGGGCATGACCATCGCCAAAGTCTTCCAAAAAATAACCCGCTCCAGCAAAAACGTAGGGGATCAATTTGGCGGTAGACTTCATGTTTTCCAGGCGGAAAATCAGGTCGAATGAAGTGGTAATGGTATTTTCGGTAGTTTTGGGAAGTTTGGCCAGGCCCAGTTTAAATGGTACAACCACATTTAAATAAGGTGCAACATGCCGAGCATAACCAAACTCAAAACTTTGACCAATTTTGGGCTCGCTGTTGTAAAGCGCACCAAAATCGACCAAATTAATTTTGGTTTGAATGGCATTGGGGAATTCTCGGTTTTGGGCGTCAAGTGGTCTCGTATGCAAACAAACAGCAAGCAAGATCAGTAAGGCAATTTTTCTCATCACGGTTATATTAAATTTTTTGATGACAAAACAAAAGCAATGCCAATAACCGTAATTTGGTATAAAAACTTTATCGAATATTTGTCAAGGGTAAGACATAAACCCGATCACGGCTCTCTTCTGAGCATCCTGCTGGTGAGCCTTCTTGCCTCCTGTTTTGGACTTTTCCACCAATTTGCCGACAAAACAGACACATATTCTATGTTATTTCGATTGAAATAGTTTTTCAAAAAGGCTTCCCATTCATACGATGGAACGGCGGTTTTGGACAAAACTCCATCAAATAATAAAATGCTGCTGGGCTCATCTTTAGGCTTGCCATCTACATATAATGGTACCCGCATGCCCGCCGCAAAACCACTGAATTGCATTTGACCACGTTCAAAATAACTGCGCAACGCAATTTCTACTTCTTCCATAAATTGACTCACCGGATAAAAAGTATCCTTGAATCCCAGCAATTCTTTCATTTTTTGCAACTGCTCTTCCGCAGCATCCGGCTCCCCTCTTTGAATCAAATCGGCAAACGTAACCAGGTGCGACAAAATACAGGTCCCAAAGAAACTTTTATCGGCAGCCAGCACGGCATACAAGCCTGCAGGAATGGAATGTGCGATGTAAATTTTTTGAGATGCACGAGTAAGTGCAATATATAACTGGTTAATACCCACATCACTGTTCCAAAAATGCAAATCGCGCGATAAAGAACCGTGTGCATCGGTTGGACCATGGGTCATGGAAAGCAACAAGATATCCACATGTTGGCCCTGCAATTCGGCCAATTGATAAACCCCCAAGCCATTCAGGTGCAATTGCTGTATTTTTTCAAACCCTGCCAATTTGCGTTGTCGAATACGCAACAATTGGGCAGCAATCAGGTCGCGCTGCTCTACGGTAGAACAGGCAATACCCACCACTGGATAAGTTTTGGCCGGTGTCGGCTCAATCAAGTTCAACCAATCAATAATTTGGCGTGCTTCTGCTTCATTGGTGCGGGTAATTTCATCATAGCGGCCTTCTACATTCATGATGCTGGTAGCCTCCCGCGCACTGCGTTCAGAAGGCAGGCGTTTGAACGGTGTATCAAAAGCAATTTTGTTAAAACGCACCCATTCTTGCGGACTTTCGAAATGCTGATAGTCCAAATGCATGGCTTTTGCCCCAATTCCTTTACAAAACTCCAGAAAATCGTCTTGGGCAAAAGGGGTCATATCCTGCTTGCTATCTCCAAACACCACC
>CAIVGO010000628.1 GCA_903905445.1 uncultured Bacteroidota bacterium | reverse complement strand
GCCTACTACTACGGCCAATATGTATTTTCTTCAAATTGTGGGACCAAATGGCAACGTGGTAGCGGCAGATACGCATGAAATCAAAATACTCCCATTCATCCCAATTAAAATTCTATCCAACAATACGGCGCCTTGTAACTTCGACAGTACCGTTTTTTCGCAAAACCATTGCGAGTTGAACTGCCCGAATAGTACGGTAACCTATTCCATCGAAAACATCGGGCAGGCCGGGACGCAAAGTTTTATCAGCTGGCAGGTTTCTGGGGCTAGCAGTTACACCATTAATAATCCACCATTCAACAGTTCTGTTACGGTTACCTGGGGAGGTGCCGGGACAGGTTTTGTTTCGGTCGTATCGGACGGTATTTCAAATTGCAGTGGAGAAGACGCCCTTTGTATAACCATTATTCCTGAGCCCGTTGCAAAATTTACTACAACGCCCTCCAACGGTGTCCCTCTGGTGGTATGTAAAGGACAAACCGTGTATTTTGAAAATCAAAGTACCGGCGCTGACAGTTATGATTGGTACTTTAGCGATGATCTGTCCAGTACCAATGCCACGAATCCTGAACATACTTTTCAAAATCCGGGCTTGTATTTGGTTACCCTCATTGCACGCAGCAGTTGCCTTTGCGCCGATACAACAACCCTGGAAGTGTATGTAATTGATGCGGTTACACCCGCGCTTGATTGTATTGGCACCATTTGCCCCGGCGCTACCGTTACCTACACGGCATCGAATGGATGTGCACCCTTTAACTGGGTAGTTTCGCCCAATGGTACCGTGCTTGGCGGTGGACAAAACAATTCGGATACCATCCAGGTATCGTGGAACAGCGGGCCTTTAGGACAAATCACCCTGAGCGCCCAACCTTGCAGTGGAACAGCGTGCCCAACCCCAACGGTTTTTCAAGTACCGATTATCAGCGATAATGCCGAAATAAGTGGCCCTGAACGGGTTTGTCCGGGCAGCACCGAAACCTATTCCATTGAACCTTACGGCGGCACTGGATTTGTCTGGACGATTTCAGGCGCGGGTACCATCTTGGATGGACAAGGCACCAATCGTATAACGGTCGAATGGAACACCTTCCCAAATCCGAACGTCACCAATTGGATCCAAGTACAATATGACAACTGTTACCTGGGTTGCGGTGGTCAGGATTCAATTGGGGTGTTGATTGTTTCGCCTTTTTCGATTGATGGACCAGTAGAACTTTGTGCGGGCGCGACCGGCAATTTCAATACTTTTTTGAGCGCCACCAACCAGCCAATTCAAGCAAACTGGAGCCTTACTGGCCCGAATGGCGCTGTTATCTGGTCGACCGGTGCGGCTGCAGCCAATGTTGCGGCGCCCTTTGTTGCCGGAAGTGGCATTTATCAAATGGTGGCCACACCTGCCAATCCGAATGAAACCTGCACGGATGCCGCTCGTTGGACGGTGGTTGCATCTGCCTTGCCTAGTAAACCAACCAGTATTACGGGCGCAAAAAACATTTGTCCCGGCACCACCTACAACTACAAAGCCGAAGGACTGCCGAATGACAACAATGTGGTGTGGACGGTACAAAATGGCCCAGGCGCGCCGAGTACCATACAGGGAAATCCGATCAATGTAAACTGGGCCGCCAATGGGCCCCGTTGGTTGTCGGCAGCAGCAGTAAGCACCAATGGACTCAATTGTAGCTCTGACACCCTTCGTTTAGACATTTCCGTGATTAATACCCTGCCCATCACGGGCGATCCGCAAGTGTGTATCAACACCCTTTCCGATTATTCAATTCTGCCGCTTCAAAATGTTGATATACAGTGGAGTATTAGTCCTAGTTCGGCTGCTGCCATTGCAGATGGGCAGGGCACGGAGCAGCTTCGGTTATTTTGGACAGAAGCGGGCGGACATGTTATTTCGGTTTCGGTGTGTGGACAAACGTCCCAGTATCCGGTAACCGTATTGGCATCGCCACTCCCCAATGTCCTTTCTCCTGCCGGCCTATGTGTGGGTGCAAGTGCTGTTGTTCAAACCAGCAACAGTTTTGTAGACTACCAATGGTCGGATGTAAACGGGGTGGTTTTGAGTACCCTCGCTACCCCCAGTTTGCAAGCAGGAAGTTATAGTTTGCAAGTAACTGACAGCAATGGTTGCGTGGGAACAACTGAATTTACGATCGATCAGCGGCCGCAGCCCAACCTGACCATTTCTACAGCCGATCCTACCGGTTTTTGTAATAATTCGAATTTTATTACCCTGACGGCATTGGGCTCCATCGACGTAGATTATACCTACCAATGGTTTCAGGATGGCACCCCCGTGGGAACCAATAGTCCTACCCATGTAACCAATCAATATGGCAATTACACTGCAACCGTGAGCAACTTTTTTGGGTGCAGCGCTACCGCTGGCCCCATTTCGCTGTTTAACTATTGTGGTCCCGGCGGTGGCGGATATGGATTTCCAGCCAATGGCGGTGCTTGTCCACCGAATAGTGTAGATATTGGTATCCTTCCAACGGCAAAATGCGATTCATTTCAGTTTAACCTGATCAACAACGGATTGTATGTTGCCGGTACAGCTAATTGGCTATTTGGGCAATCGGGCGCGTTGCTGAGCGGCACTTCCAACCAAGATAACCCGTCCTTTTATTTTAACAATGCCGGCAAATATGTAGCAATCCTAACCGTGCAGCTCACGAATGGAAGCACTTGTTTTGTCATCGACTCGGTAGACGTGTTACTGCATGCGCAGTTTGATCCGATCATGGATTGCCCCGGCGCGAATTCGGGTTTCAAAGACGTTTCCACCTTGCTGCCGGGTGCTGCTGTAACCACCTGGGGCTGGGACTTTGGCGACCCCGTGAGTGGCCCAAACAATACATCGTTCTTGCAAGACCCCTCCCATAATTTTATTGCTGGCGGATTCTTTTTAGTTACCCTGACCATCACCGAAGTAAGTGGTTGTATTTCCCAACAAACCCAAATGGTAGAGGTCCCCGCGCCAGCACCCCTTAATTACAGTCCACCAGCAGCAACCTGTGCAGGCAATGCGCTTGAATTCACCGCCATAGGGACACCCGACATCACGATGATCACCTGGGATTTTGGAGATCCGGCAAGTGGCGGGGCCAATACGGCCACCGGTATTCCCGTTTACCACAATTATAGCCCGGCAGGTACATACACCGTTACCGCATTTTCTACCAATACCTACGGCTGTACGGCGAGTTTTGTTAAAAATATTGTGGTTCAACCCAATCCGCTTACCGGTACCATTACACCGAATGCCCCAGCCCCCTTGTGTGAGGGCACAACCCAAACACTTACCGCACCGGCTGGCGCAGTGGCTTATCTTTGGACGGATGGCAGCACCACGCAAAGCATCACCGTAAGCGAAGCCGGAAGCTATCGCGTTACGTTGACCGACGCCAATGGGTGCACCTATGCCACGCCGGCAGTAGATGTGAACATTACCCCGGCACCGGATGCCCTGATCAAAGCGTTCCTGGAAAATGAACTGGGTCAGGTAATTGGCACTTCCTATCCGACCTTGAGTACCTGTGCCGGAGAAGACGTGCACTTGGTAGCGGTTGGTAATGGTGCATACAATTATACCTGGTCGGGAGGAAATGGCACCGGGGCCGATTTGTTTTTCTCCGCGTTCCGTGGCAACTTATTAACGGTTGGAACCCATATTTACACCGTCACGATTACGGATGTCGTAGGAGGCTGCACGGCGGTTTCCGATCCATTTGTCGTGGATGTGCATCCTGTTCCGAGTGGTTTTTCGATCAGTACGAGTGGTATTTGTGCCAATAACCCGAACACACTGACCTACGCAGGACCAACACCCGCCAATTGGCAATTGATCTGGAGCAATGGGGAGGCTGGCCCAACCCTTAGTACAACAGGTTCGGGTGCATATTATATTCGGGTGGTGAATGAATTTGGCTGTGAAGGCCGCAGCAATACCGTCTCTATTTTGCCAGGCCCGCCGGTATCTTCTATTCCGGGAGGTTGCCATACCCGCTGTGCACCCGATACGATTTGTTTGCCTCTTTTGCCCAACATAACCAGCTGGCAATGGTATTTGAATGGCTCCCCAATTCCGGGAGCGACTACGCCAAATTTTGTAGCGCAACAAAGTGGCACCTATTGGGCTGTTTTGAGTGATATTTTTGGCTGTTCGGGACAAAGCGATCCGCTTACCCTCCAATTATTTCAAGGCACCGGCGATATAAATGGACAGGTTTGGTCGGATGTAAATGACAATGGAATCATTGATGCTCCCGATACGCTGATTACAGGCATTCCGGTGCAATTGCTTTCTTCGGGCGGTGCGGTGCTTAACACCTTGAATTCAGATATAAATGGTGCTGTCGCATTTTCCAATATCCCATCTACCAATTATTCGATTTATATAGACCCGGCTGCCCTTACTTCTAATTGGGCGGTGGTAATCGGAATCCAACCATTAGGCATTACGGGTTGTGATAACGTGGCATCGGGCGACCTTTTGGTAAAATTTGTATGTACTCCGTCTACTGCAAGCGTAAATTTAATGGCCTGTCCGGGCGAATTTGCCAACTACAATGGCACCCCGGTCGCAACGGGAACCAGCCAGGTATTCACCCTAACCAATGCTTTCGGTTGTGATTCGCTGGTAACCGTGTCCGTGGGAGCCTTGCCCGTTACCGATACCACCTTGAATGTTAAGATTTGTCCAGGGGCAACCTACAATTACGCGGGTACAACCCTGCCTGTTGGCGCAACGCAAATTTTTACCCTGGTCAATTTTAAGGGCTGCGATTCGCTGGTAACCGTTAATGTAGGTGCTTTGGCTACCTCAAGCAGTACGCTCAACGTAAAAGTATGCAATGGCGCCACCTACAATTATTTTGGCTCCCAATTGGGGGTAGGCCAAAGTGCTAATTTTACCTTTAGTAATTACCTGGGCTGCGATTCTACCGTAACGATCAACGTGAGCGCTTATGCCTTGGTGACGGGCAGCCTGAATGTCAGTATTTGCCCGAATGACACATTTACTTACTTTGGTACCCCTATGCTGGTCGGCGATGTTGCGGCTTTCACGTTATCGAGCGTGATCACTGGTTGCGATTCGGTGGTAACGGTTACGGTAGGGCCCTTGCCAACCTTTACGAGTGCCTTTGAAGCGCAGGTTTGTCCGCGTACCAGTTTTAATTATCAAGGCGAGGACCTTGCCATTGGCACCACCAAAGATTTCACCTTATCGAGTGTAATCACCGGATGCGATTCCACCGTAACGGTTAGTGTAAGCGCTTTGCCCGAATTTACCAGTGCCTTTGTTCAAAAGGTTTGTCCAGGCGAAACCTTTACTTATGAAAATTCAACATTGGTAGCGGGCGACATACAAAGTTTCACTTTGGTGAGCACCGGCAATGGCTGCGATTCCGTCGTAACCGTTACCGTTGTGGAGAAGCCAACGGCACAAGACACCCTGCTGCCTACGGTTTGTCCCGGTACGACTTTTGATTACAATGGCACCAAATTGGCACCAGGAGCCACCCAAACTTTTAAATATGCAGGATTTGAAGGCTGCGATTCTACGGTAACAGTCAGCGTGAGCGCCTATCCAGATGCTACCTTTACATTGGGATCCGCTCCGTCCTGCTTGAATACGCCTACCGGACAATTGGACGTGCTGAATGCTGCGGGCGGTCTTACACCCTATCTGTATTCGCTGGATGGCACCGTTTTTCAGGATTCCACCAATTTTGAATTGTTGACGCCCGGCAATTACACCGTATATCTGCAAGATGGCAATGATTGTTTGTTTGAAAGAGACACCCTTATCGCGTCTATTCCCGCGCTCACCGTCAATTTGCAAGACGCCATTTTGCCTTGTGATACCAGCGGTGTACGCCTTACACCCATTGTAGGTGCCGGACAAAACAACCTGAGTTATCAATGGTGGAACGGGGC
>CAIVGO010000627.1 GCA_903905445.1 uncultured Bacteroidota bacterium | reverse complement strand
GAAACAAATTTTGGGTGGGAAATTGCCAACAGGCCTGCACATGATGGGGCATGTATGCGACCTGGATCGCTTGATGCAGGATATGGAGGTGATGGGTTTGCGGTTTGTGGTGAAGGAAGGCTAAAATCACCCAACCATCCCCGCCCAATCCCCCCAACTAACCCACCCGCCCTCAAAATCACCCACCAATCCGGGCAAATCAGCAACCGGTACATCCATTGCTTGCTGGCCATGATAGCAAGTCACCCGCCCTTCCGGCAATTGATCGGCGCAGGTGAGCAACAGTTTTTTAGGGGTATTGCCCGAAAAATTGCGGTCGCATTGCAATGCATAATGCAACTGATCCAGACTTAAATGCCCATACCGAAAATTGCCCTGGTAATCATTGAACACATTGGTTTCCAGGGCATTATTCTGTAAATGCAACTGATCGGTTTCCCAGGAAAAAGGTCCCGCGCCGTGCCGGGTTTGGTAACAACGACTGATGTACACCACTTCTGTTTCCGGGAAAAAATGGTTGCGGCGCAGCAAGTCAAAAGCGTTTTTGCTGGTCGTATTGCTGCGCGTGACATGCGGGAAAAAGCCAAAATCCATGTCAAGCAGGATGCCTTGGGCGCCTTCAAAAACATAATGTTGCCAGGGCGCTTTATCTGAAAAAATGGCTTGTTCGTGTGCAATTTGCCAGATTTTCCGGTCTTTTAGCCTTAAAAGTGCGTTTAAAAGTTCGAGCCAGCGCGCATCCGCGGCATCGTGGTCGTAGGCATCAAAATCAAGGTCGGGGCGGTTTTCGAGTTTTTGCCGGTAATATTGGCGTATAGCGGGCAGTTTCAAAGCGCATATTTCCGGAAACAACAGGTCTTGCGCGTACAAGCGCACGGGCGAGTTTTCATGGCGCTCCACGGTGGCACCAAATCCCATCCCGCAGCTGCCGTGTCGTTGCGCACCCCGCCCTTTTTCGAGCAACTGGTTGTACAACACATCGTAATGGGTGGTCACTGGACATAAAGCATCCACCAGCAGTTGTGGCTGCACGCCGAGCAATTCCAGCGCCGCAAATTCCTTGAGTAAATTGGCCGGTGCAAACGTGCAAAAACGCGACCAATAAGTAGGGGTGCCTTGAAAGGCACCCGCCCCAAAGTTGGAAAACACATGCCGTTTCCCCTGGCCGTCCGAAACAGTATGTCCGGCCTGCTGACCGCCATTATACCGAATGACGAGCGGATGTTGGGCCTGGCGCGCCAGAAAATCGGTCGCCAGGCCCTTTCCTTCATCGCCAAAGCCCAGGCCCACTACAATAGAGGCTTTGCGCATGCTTATAATTTGAACGCGCCTTTGGTGGCGTCGCCGGTTTTCGTTACCATCGATTCTATTTTTGCCAGGGCACTGCCCACGGTTTTGGCGGTTGCGGCATCAAAGGTCGCCAGTACGTTTTTCAGGTCTACACCATGAATGACGGCTACGGTACTCGCAATGGTTTCGGCAATAGCGTTGTGGTCGTCGAGGATCAGCAAGCGCTCGCCCAACAATCCACGCCAGTAGCCCAAAACGGCCGGGTTATCGCGGTAAGATGCCTCGTTGATGTGGATATGGAAAACGTGGTAAGCGCGTTGGGCTTCTTCCAACAGTTGACGGTCGCTCACTGTGCTTGCTTCCGGGTAGCCCATCAAGGCTTTCAAAGCCGCTGCATCCAATTGGTCCCAGCTGGATTCGTCGCCAATGGTAAACAAAAAGCCTTTTTGGCCGCGTTTTTCAAAACAATCAATGGAAGTATGCCGTGCACAGAACAACCAACCCAACAAATACGATTCCATGTGCTGACCGCCACCGCCGCCTTCAATGAAAATGCTGGTGAGCCATTGGTCCAGCTCATCAGTTCCGCTTTCAAACTGACCAATTTGCAGCGGAAAACGGTCGGAAAAATGATCGCCAATCGCCCCAAACAGGATTTGCGGGTGCGCCACGCCATGGTCGATGAGGGTATTCATCAGCGCACCAAGTTTTTCCCGAACCAGAATTTCGGGAATGCGGCCCATACTGCCCGTTACATCGAGGTAAACGGCAATAGAAAGCGACTCGGGGTGAATGTCGGAGTCGCGGCTTTCCCGCATTTTTACACCATGAGGCAGCATCAAGTCGCTGGCCCTTCCGGTGGCATTGTTGGTAAAAATATCGTCTACAGAAGCGCCTGCGCGGCTCGTTTTCAGATGGGAGTAGGAATCATCTGACCATCGGGTATATCCCATTTTTTAAAGATTTAGGTGGTGAAAGACTGGTTTGCCGAATACCGTGCGCAACATCGTGCGGTATTGCTCATAAGTGGGCACGGCTTCGGTATGGCTGGCAATTAAAAAATCAATCAAATGGGCAGGTTCGGTCATTTTTAGCTTAACCCCATGCCCGGATGGGTCGCCCAGCAAGTACAAGGCCGTGCGTTGTAATAATCCGAGGTCAATTCCTGAAACGGCCTTTTTTTGATCAAACACACTCGGAGCATACCAGGGCAGGTAAGTGCCTGAAATGGTGCTCAATTTGCTGTTCAAAGGGGCTAAGTGGTAAAAAGAGGTGATGACAATGCCATGCGATTCGGGTACTAAGCATACACTTTCAGGGTTGATCCCGTTGTGGCTGTACCCGACCTGATGCAACCACGACACCCATTCGAGCATTCG
>CAIVGO010000626.1 GCA_903905445.1 uncultured Bacteroidota bacterium | reverse complement strand
TGTTTCGGGTTAGTTTAGATCAGGCTTTTTTCTTTGACTTTTGTGGTTGAATGGGAAAAGGTTGGTTTGGCTAACCCGAATTGCGTTTATGGCGCGTTCTTAGAGATCCGGCAAATGCTTCCATCTGCGCGTGCCTTGGCGTACCGGTCGGCCAATTAGCTCCGCACTGCGTAGCGAATTGATGACTGGGTTTGTACCCACAATGCAATTGAGGCTTCTGTTAAATCAGAATATCAACACGGATTTAGCCTAAGAAAACCACCACCGAAAAAGGGTAATTGTACATTGTTTGGCAGTTTTGATTTTTACTGTTCAGGTAAGGCATAAACTAAATATATTTGCCCGCACTCAAACAATAACAACCCTTATTTATATGCCCCTAAGTTGGAATGAAATAAAATCCCGCGCCCTTGCTTTCTCGAAAGAATGGGAAGACGAAAGCAGCGAAGACGCCGAAGCAAAATCCTTTTGGGATAACTTTTTTAAGGTGTTTGATATAGGCCGCCGCCGAATAGCATCTTTTGAAACATCGGTTAAAAAATTGGGAAACAAACAAGGGTTTATTGACCTGTTTTGGCCGGGGCAATTGCTGGTTGAACACAAATCAAAGGGAAAAGACCTGGATAAAGCCTTTCAACAGGCAATGGATTACTTTCCCGGCCTGAAAGAACACGAACTACCCAAATACGTCCTGATTTCAGATTTCCAGCGGTTCCGGCTGTACGATTTGGAGGCTTCTACACAACACGATTTCCCGCTGAATGAATTGGCCGCCAACGTGCATTTATTCGGGTTTATAGCCGGGTATCAAAAACGGGTGTACAAAGATGAAGACCCCGTAAATATTGAAGCAGCCGAACGCATGGGACGGCTACACGACCGCTTGGAGGAAGCGGGCTACACCGGTCACGCGCTGGAATTGTATTTGGTGCGGATGCTCTTTTGTTTGTTTTCCGAAGACACCGGCATATTTGAGCGCACACAGTTTCAGGATTTGGTAGATACCCATACCAAAGAAGACGGTAGCGATTTGGCCTTGCAATTGGCCCAACTGTTTCAGGTGTTGAACACCCCGCCTGACAAGCGCATGAAAGTGCTGGATGAAACCTTGGCAGCCTTCCCGTATGTGAACGGGAAACTATTTGAGGAAAACTTGCCCTTAGCCGCCTTTGATAGCAAGATGCGGGAAATGTTGTTGCATTGTTGTGCGCTGGATTGGAGCCAAATTTCACCCGCAATTTTCGGTTCCATGTTTCAGGCTGTTATGAACCCGAAAGAGCGCCGCAATTTGGGAGCGCATTACACGTCGGAAAAGAATATTCAGAAAGTAATAAAGCCGCTGTTTCTGGATGACTTGTACGCCGAATTTGAAAAGGCTAAAGGCAATCGAAACCGCCTGAACGAACTGCACCGTAAAATTGCCGCCTTGCATTTTCTTGACCCCGCGTGCGGTTGTGGTAACTTCCTGATTATTTCATACAGAGAATTGCGCGAACTGGAATTGTTGATTTTGCGCGAACTAAACAAAAGCGGGCAAGGGTTCCTTGACGTTCGGGAAATTATCCGGGTAGATGTTGACCAATTTGCAGGGATTGAGTATGACGAATTTCCGGCACGGGTAGCCGAAGTGGCTATGTGGTTGATGGACCACCAAATGAACATGAAAGTATCGGACGAATTTGGGCAATATTTTGTGCGCTTGCCCCTGAACAAGGCCGCTAAAATCGTGCATGGGAATGCGTTACGGGTAGATTGGGCCGACGTAGTTCCGAAAGAGCAATTGAACTACATTTTGGGAAACCCGCCGTTTGTGGGGGCAATGATAATGAGTGATGACCAAAGAAATGATTTATCTCATACATTTATCGGTGAAAAAGGGGCAGGAGTTTTGGATTATGTTTCAGCTTGGTATTTAAAAGCGGCTCAATTCATTATGGGTTCTGGAATAAAAGTTGCTTATGTTTCCACAAACTCCATTTCACAAGGTGAGCAAGTTGCTATCTTATGGAACATTCTATATCAAAAATATAAAGTAAAAATTCACTTTGCCCACCGAACTTTTAAATGGTCCAATGAAGCCAAAGGTAATGCGGCTGTTCACTGTGTAATTATTGGATTTGCCAACTTTGAAAGTAATGAAAAATATCTGTATGATTATCAGACCATTACAGGAGAACCACATGTAATAAAAGTTAAAAATATAAATGCCTATTTAGTTGATGGAAATGATATAACCATAAAAAACAGAAGCACCCCCATTTCAAATATTCCCCCAATGAGATTTGGTAGTATGCCGAGAGACGGCGGAAATTTTATTTTTACAGAAACGGAAATTAAAGACTTTTTGCAAACAGAACCAGAAGCCTCTGATTGGATTAGGCCATATACAGGAGCACAAGAATTTATTAATGGATATACAAGGTATTGCCTTTGGCTATTGGGGATTTCTCCTAATGACTTAAAAGCAATGCCTGAAACCTTAAAACGAGTTGAAAAAGTTCGGCAATTTAGATTAGAAAGTAAAGCTCTCACTACTCGAAAGTTTGCAGCAACCCCTACCTTGTTTTGCCAAATAGCACAACCGGACTCTGATTATATCCTTATACCACGGGTTTCGTCAGAGCGAAGGAAGTATATTCCAATGGGGTTTACTCCAAAACAAGTAATTGCAAACGATCAAGTTTTGTTAATACCAAATGGAGGTCTATTTATTTTGGGCAATCTTACTTCTGAAATGCACATGGCATGGGTTAAATATACCTGTGGCCGCTTAAAAAGCGATTACCGCTACTCCAAAGACATCGTTTACAATAATTACCCTTTCCCTTTAAGCCCTACTGACGCCCAAAAGCAAAAAGTAGAAACCTCCACGCAAGCGGTACTCAATGCACGCGCCCAATATCCAAATAGCAGCTTTGCCGATCTGTACGACCCTTTAACCATGCCGCCTGACCTGGTTAAAGCGCACCAAGCCTTAGACAAAGCGGTTGATCTATGTTACCGCTCGCAGCCGTTTACAAGCGAATTGAACCGGATAGAGTTTTTGTTTGGGTTGTATGAGCAATACACCGCGCCGATGTTTGGCGGGGAAGGGAAAAAGGGAAAGAAAAAATCAACTACCTAAAACTTTTAAATATGGCTAATGCGGAACATTTGGAGATATTGAGGTCAGGAGTAATTAAGTGGGATGCATGGAGAAAATTAAATGAAAATATAAAGATTGACCTTTTCCAAGCCAACTTGTCGGGAATTGATCTATCCTTTGCAAATCTTTGCTTTGCCGACCTGTCCGAGGCCAACCTGTCCGAGGCCAACCTGTCCGAGGCCGACCTGTCCGGGGCCAATCTGTCCGATGCCAACCTGTCCAAAGCCGACCTGTCCAAAGCTGACCTGTACGGGGCCAACCTGTACGGGGCCAACCTGTCCAAAGCTGACCTGTTCGAGGCCGACCTGCCCAAAGCTGACCTGTCCAGGGCCAACCTTTCATGGGCCGACCTGTACGGGGCCAACCTGTCCGAGGCCAACCTATCCGAGGCCAACCTGTCCGAGGCCGACCTGTCCAAAGCTGACCTGTCCAGGGCCAACCTTTCATGGGCCGACCTGTCCGAGGCCAACCTGTTCAGGGCCAACCTTTCATGGGCCGACCTGTCCGAGGCCAACCTGTCCAGGGCCGACCTGTCCGAGGCCAACCTGTCCGTGGCCATCCTGTCCAGGGCCAACCTGTACGGGACCTACCTGCCCGGGGCCAACCTGTACGGGGCATTTCTATCGGAGACAAACTTATTGTTAAGTATAATAGGAGAAACAATATTTGGTTTAACTGACCTTTCCACTTGCAAAGGTCTTGAAAGTATAATTGTAAATTCTGAATGTGTAATTGACTTCCACACCCTTCGCGCCTCCACAAACCTTCCTAAATCGTTCCTCCTTAAATTAGGCCTTCCCGAACTATTCATTGACTACTTACCCGATTTTTATGACGATACCCTAACCCTGTATTCCACCTTCCTTTCGCACTCCAAAGAAAACAGAACCTTCGCCCGCAAACTATACGAAGCCCTCATAGCAAAAAGGGTGCGGGTGTTTTTTGACGAAAAAGAACTAAAACCAGGCGATCCACTTGTAAAAACGATCCACATGGGTATTAAATACTTTGATAAAACGATCCTGATTTGTTCCGAAGCCTCGCTGAACAGCAAATGGGTAGACTATGAATTGGAGTTGGCTTTCAAAAAGGAAATCGTATTGACGGAAGAAAAGGGGGATGACGTAAACCTATTGATCCCAATTACCATTGACGATTATGTTTTCCAATGGAACGGGGCAAAGCAGCCGGAAGTAATGGGAAGGTTTGTAGGGGATTTCCGGGATTGGGAAGACGAAACTAAATTTCAAACGGCGCTGGATAGCCTGATAGAGGCGCTGAATGTGAACCGGCGGGAGAACAAGCCGCCTTCATTCTTTTAGTTTGTGGTAGCCGTTCATGCCAAAACACAACTGCCTAAGGGCAAGTGCATTTTAAATGTATAGTTGATGGCAAAAACGGAATTTTTTACACCACTTTTTACACCACTACCTTTTAAAACAAACTCAAAATGCTAATTTTCAAACAATTACAACTTTAGGTTGTAATCCCGCCAGCTCCACCCAAATTTGTTGTTTCGGGTTAGTTTAGTTCAGGTTTTTTTCTTTGACTTTTGTGGTTGAATGGGAAAAGGTTGGCTGGGCTAACCCGAATTGCGTTTATATGGGCGAGGGAGATTACCGAATATTTTGTGGTATTGTATAGAAAGATTTCATTTGGTAACGGGTTTGGGGAAGCCAACTTTTTACTGATGCGACAGTTTTTCTCTTCTTTCCAATTCCCGACGCAGTGCGTCGGGAATTGGAAAGAAGAGAAAAACTATAAAACATTTTGTGGTATTAAATAATCAGGTTATTTTTGCAGGGAAGTTATAAAACAAATACAATACCCTCATTATAAACTGATTATAAAAGCATGGGAGCCGATTTAAAGGAATCAAAAACGCGCCAACCTAAGCCTAAGACTAAAAAATCTTTACTTTTTGTTTGGTCAGGCGTTTTGATATTGATTATTTGCGCATTGAAATGGAGCGACGTTATTGAATATTTTAATGGCGAACCACGGCTTTCCTCCAAACATCAAAATCAGTTGCAAAAGAAACTGGATGAATTGGACGAAGCAGAACAATACGCCTTGATAGCACGAAAAGCCGGCCACTATCCATGTCTACACAGTGGCCATACTTTATATTTTTTACAACCCGGTGAAGTCTGGAAATATGGAGTGACAACTAAAGGTGAACGAGGACGTTATACTGGGCAATTCATGCTGGACAATTCCGTATCCTATATTGTTCAATTTACTGGGACAATTGGAGAATGCCTTCAAGCAGAGCAAACCCAACTATTTACTTATCCTATTCTCCCGGAAAACCTTGCACGCCCAGAAAAAGACCGCTTATTACGACCTCCATATAACTCGATTTTTAAATAATGCTTGCATTTTTTCAATCCTACTCCTAACTTTGACAAAAATTTCAACCCATGGAAGTCGCAAAAATTGCAGAGCAAACGATCGCCGATAAAATTGATACCCAGTACGTTACTGCACAATTTCCGCATGTGGAAAATGTCGGGATCGTTTTTTTATGTACCCAAGACGAAAACGACCAGGAAGAAGACGAGTGGATCGACGAAAAAGGTAGACATAATTTCATTATCCGCTTACCATACGATCTGGTAAGACATGCAGCTGATATACGTTCTTTTATGGTTGATATCGTAAAAACACGGGTAGGAGTTGCCTAAAACATTACAACTCAATATCTATATCTCTTATAATTAGACGATTAGTTAAAACTTCCAATGATACCCCACCCTAACTACCTGTGTCTCATAATAATCCGTGCTTTCCAATTTAAAATCTGTCCCGCGTATGCTTTTTCTGATTTGCATGGTATTCAGCAAATCAGTTGCATTGAGCACCAATTCCCCTCGGCCTTGCTGGACGATTTTTTTCACGCCCGCATCCAGCGCGTACCGGCTGCCGATACGCCCTTGCGGGATCAGGTCGGGAGCAAGCCATATACTGGAAATTTGCGCCTCCCAGTTTTTTGCCATTTTTACAGAACCGATCAATTTGAAATTTCCAGACACAAGTTGCTGTTTTTCAGCCGAATAAGTTGTCGGAATGGGATAGCGATTGACCACTGTAAACGCAGCGAATGTGTTCTGATAAATGTTCGCGTTGGCCGTCAGTGAAAACCAACTATTTATTTTTTGCTGCAAAACTACCTCAGCGCCTGTATTCCAGCTACGTCCGGCGTTTTGAAAAACATGGTAGAGCAATACACTACCAGGTGCCTGGGTTGCAATGCGCGTAATGGTGCCGTCAATGATGCGATGGT
>CAIVGO010000625.1 GCA_903905445.1 uncultured Bacteroidota bacterium | reverse complement strand
TTAAATGCCCAAACCTGCGGGCCTATTGTTGACAATGCTGTATTTGGGGAAGTGCTTTTCAATTACGGCGCGGCCACCAATGTGTTTTCCCTGCGCAATACTTCCAGTTTTACGGTAGGGCAACCTGCGGTGGGCAGCGGCATTGTAGGGAACAATATTTTTCAAACCGGCTATTGGTCGCGTTATCAGATACCACCTTTGCCGCCTTTTGTGACAGCTTCTAAAGGAGAAACCCTGGATCGTATCGAAGTGAACTGGTCACCTGACCCCTTGGGCGCCACCCCAGAGGTTTACAAATTATATCGAAATGATGTATTTCTCATTTCCCTGGATGCCCAAACCTTCAATTACAATGATTTTAATGTAATTGCAGGAAAAGCATACACCTATAAAATAATTGGTGTCAATCAGTATGGCGAGGGCAATCCCGGCTCAGCGATTGGTTTTCAGGTGCCCAATGGCGTCATCACAGGCTATGTGCAAACGCGCAACGGTGCACCCGTTGTAGACGCACAGGTGTCTCTTTTACCGTTGTTGGGTTATTCCTTAAAGTTGGGTGCTACCGATGGCGGGTATGCCCAGGCGGATACCAATTTTATGGCTGCCAATGGGGGCGATTGGACCCTTACGTTTTGGATAAAAACGAGTGCCGCTACAAACAACGCTCCTGTAATTAAATTTGGGGGCTATCTATTTGAAGTAGATGCAAAGCAAAGCACTGCTTCCAGAGAAGGCATTAGGGTAAAAGACAGCAGCGGGCAATTGTTTAATGTGAACTTTCCGGATTCTACCAAAAACGATTGGCACCATGTAGCCATTTCTTATGCATCTGGTTATGCCCGTTTGTATTTAGACGGCATGTTGGAAGCCATTCATGAAATGGGTGCTTTGCCGAACGAAACAGACCTGAACATCGGCGCCAATGAGGATGCTGGTTGGTCGGGCCGTATGGATGAGTTGCGCATTTACCACAAACGCCTGGATGAAATTGATTTGGCAAGTGTTATGCTCGCTACTGCGGCCTCCAATACCCCTGGACTTGCTTATTATTGGAAAATGGACGAGCAGTTGGGCGCTACATCTTTTGATGTTGTACGCCGGGCACCGCTTAATTTTTGCGGCAATACAACGTTTGATGCCGATCGTCCGATGGTATGTACTTCGGGCCGTACCAATGAAGACGGTTATTATCGGATTGAAGGCGTGAGTTATGGTACAGGTACTACCTTTTTGGCTAGCCCTTCCAAGTATTTTTACATGCACCGCGCCCTAAAATTTGAGCGCGCATCATCGGACTATGCCATCTTACCGGATTTTTCCTTGACATCCAAATCCACCCTGGAACTTTGGGTCAACAGTGAAGGCCCGGACGGTACGCAGTGTATTTTATCCAAAAAATGGGGGGCCAATGATTTCAGGCTGTCCTTGGTGCCTACGGGTGGCGGCGTGATGAATCACCTGCAATTTTACCTCAATGGAACGCAGAATGATTTGGGGGATTTGGGTTCCGGGTATACGCATTTGGCGTTCACGATAGACAGTACCAGCAGTGGATTGGTCGTAAATACTTATAAAAACGGGACGATTTTAAGCACCGATACCTATCCGGGCGTAAACGGCAACTGGTCGGATACCACCCAGCAGTGGGTAGTCGGCGCCCGCAAAGACGGTGCCAGCTATATTGATTATTTCGGGGGGCTCGTAGATGAAATTGCGGTATATGACACCCTTTTAACGAATACTGAAATATTTGCCCACGCCCAGGAATCCCGCGATCCGCAGGAACGTGGTTTGCGGGTATATTTTGCCTTTGATGAAGGAAGTGGAATTCGTTTGAACAATTCCGGATCGGTTTTGACCGGAAGTGGTACCATGCCTGCAGCCAGTTGGTCTACGTTTAGTCCTAACCAGGCGACAGAACCCCATGTATTCACACCCGGCACCCGGCAGGTGACCCTCAATCCGAGCGTCACCTCGGTGGATCAGGTGGATTTTACAGACCAGTCTACCATAGCAGTTTCTGGTTTTGTTCGATTTCCCGGAACGGATTGTTTTGCAGAAAACGTAGAAATATTAGTCAACGGATCTTCCTACAACCCGCCGATCTATACGGATTCTACGGGTAAATTTTTAGTAGATCTGGATCCGGGTGCTACCGTTCAATTAACCCCCAGTTTTGGAGACCATGTATTTGTACCTGCTTTTTGGGATGTAACGAATGTGGCTACTCCGATTGCAGGCATCTTGTTTTCCGATATTACTACCCGCACTGTGTCGGGTACAGTAGCAGGGGGAACCTGTAAATTGCCCATAATTGAGGCACCAGGTACGCCAAGCGGCACGGTATGTACGGTTAAACTCCAATCGCTGGATGGTTGTTTGGAGCGTACATTAACGGTTGATAACGAGGAGGGGACTTATGAATTTACCGATGTTCCTCCGATTAAGTGTACAGTTTCTATTACTGAATTTTCAGACCCTACGATAAAAACAGCCTTTCAAGTGGCAGGTGGTTCTACGGTAGATCTTTCGAGCCGGGATACGGTGCTTGATTTTATTTATTTCGCACCGCCTCAGGTGAGTATTATTGCGGGTTTGGACCCGTTTAGTGCCACTTGCAATGAAATTGTGCTCGAAAAGGGACAGCCAACTATCATCCAGATCAAGGTGCGAGAGCAATACCTGGATGCGTTTTGCGATGTAGATACGGCAGCCATTCGGATCATCGATGGTTTTTCCGATCAAATAAAGGATACCACCTTAAGCAAAGGACTACTTCGGTATGGGTTTATAGCAGGAAATCCAAATCCTTCGCCACCTTACAAAAAAACGTTGCAAATTGTTGCAACCACGCTTTCAGGTAATGAAAGCAGTACTTCTGAGCAGGCAATTATCACGGGTTTGCGCAGCACGAACAATACGTTTACCACCGTTTTGCCCGAAACACCGGAGTTGATTTTACACGACCCGCCCGGCGATGCGAGTTATGCCTATTTGGAAAAAGATTCTACGTTTTGTACCCTGGTTTCTACGTATTTGGATTATCAAGTGGGAGGTGGTACAAGTGTAACCGGGGATGTTGGTGGGGATGTGAAAATCGTTGTAGCGCCTGCAGGTGTAGGTTCTATAATAGAAACATCCGTCACAACGGGGGTGACGGTTGAAGGTACAGTTACTTACCAAAAGATTACGGACAACTCTTTTCAAGTGTGTAGAACCTACCACCAGGCTATTTCTACCAGCGGCGACGAGCTAGTAGTTGGTGCTCAGGGCGGCGACGTGTTTATGGGCGGCGGTTTGAATATAGAAGTTGGATTTGCAGTTGAAGTATTTTTTGACGATGCGTTGTGCATGGGCGATTCTAGAACTCTAACGACAGTAGAGCCTAAAGAATACGCTACCACTTTTATTTATTCTGAATGGAATATTCAAAACAATGTATTACGGTATTTAGAGACCATTTCACAAGATCCTGGCGTTGAAGAACTGGTCCGTCAACAAGCCGCAACCTCCATTACGCGCTGGAACAACATACTGGACGGCAATGATGAAAGAATATCCCGTGCAGAAACGATCCGGAATATTTCTTTTGATGCAGGTGCCAGTTTTGAACATTCCTACACCAGTGATGATGTGCTGGATAACAATACAACCGAGGCGGTAAACAGCGAAGGTGGGGTCAGCGTTCATACAGGCTTTGAGTTTTCAGGCGTTGGTTTTGAAGCGGAAGTTTTGTTTATTTACTCGACCAGTGCAGGCGGGGTAAAAGGCAGTACCAAACAGGAAACGTTGACTACCGGATATGTACTGGGGGATAATGACCCAGGCGATGCGATTAGTGTGGATATTGCTTTAGATTCAGTATACAATACGCCTATTTTTCGCACCAAAGTAGGGCAAACTTCATGTCCATGGGAGCCCGGAACGGCCCACCGCGACGGGGTAACTTTGGAATTACGCGATAACAGTACGGCGGAAGTAGTGGATGTACCAGCCAATGAGCCTGCCATTTTCAAGTTTTTACTCGGTAATGATAGTCAGACCGAGGAAAACAGGTCGTATGTCTTCACAACCAATGCAGCTACCAACCCGGATGGTGCGGTTATCAAGTTAAATGGCGCACCCTTAAATGGCTTAATTTCTTACGGGGTTGATTCCGGTACTTCGGTTCCAATTACCCTTACCCTGGAGCGCGGGCCCGAAGCGTACGAATACGACGATTTGGAAGTGGCCTTTTTTTCACAATGTGAAGATGACATTGCCGGAGCCTTGGGGACAGACGTAAATGATATTGCTTATGCCAATATTATAATCAGCGCCCATTTTATCCGGCCTTGTTCGGAAGTAGCGATTAGTGTACCAGAACCTAATTGGGTGATTACTCAGAATACTTCAGGACCATATGACGCAATTACTAAGAATATGCGGATCACTGTATCCGGATACGACAAATCAGCGGAGGATTTTGAATTGATCCGTTTGCAATACCGTCGCTCCAATGGCGACGGGGCCTGGATTAATATTGTGCCACCAGATGATCCGGTGATCAAAGCCATTCAACCGGCCAGCGATATTGTAAAGGCAAATCTGCAGCCCACCTTTGCCCAGTTTTACTGGAATACTTTAGGCTTGTCGGACGGGCTTTATGAAATACGTGCCACTACCATTTGTTCTGGTAATGCCGCTGATAAATCCGGCTATTCACAAATCATCCAGGGCCGCATTGATCGGGAGCCACCAAGTTTGGTAGGCACGCCGCAACCTTCGGATGGGGTGTACAACGTAGGGGATGAAATTTCATTTACCTTCAATAAACCCATCAATTGTAACAAATTGATTCCGGCCGATATTACCCAGCCCAACAATGTGGGATTGTACGATGCGACAACTGATCAGCTGATTGATATTGATGTGACTTGTTATGAAAACCGGATCATTATTGACCCGAATTTTCAGAAT
>CAIVGO010000624.1 GCA_903905445.1 uncultured Bacteroidota bacterium | reverse complement strand
CGGCCAGTTTTTCTTGGCTTTGGCCGACCAGCCCGATTCAGCAATGGCGCAGGCACGCGGGTACACCATATATTCCACTTTTTCCGGCGTTTCCATGTATTCGGTCCACACATTGCCTTGTACGCCCAAAATATGCTTCGCCTCTTCGGCATTCAGCTCCGAAGGCACCGGCTCGTATTGGTACACTTTTTCCAAGGTTAAAAATCCGCCAATCGCAAGCGGCTCATTTTCAGGATCGCTTTGGTAATAATCCAGGTAGCAATTAGAAGTGGGCGTCATAATCACATCGTGGCGTTGTTTGGCCGCTTCAATACCGCCTTCCACACCGCGCCAGCTCATGACGGTTGCATTTGGACTCAAGCCACCTTCCAGAATTTCATCCCAACCGATGAGTTTTTTACCCAGTTTGCTCAAAATCTGCTCTGCCCGACCAATGAAGTAGCTTTGCAGGGCATGTTCGTCTTTCAAGCCTTCGGTTTGCATGCGTTTTTGGCATTTTGCACACGTTTTCCAACGCACTTTTGGACATTCATCGCCGCCCACGTGTACGTACGTGCCTGGGAACAGCGCCGCCACTTCGGTGAGCACATCTTTTAAAAAGACAAACGTTTGTTCGTTGCCCGCACAAAACACATCATCAAATACACCCCAGTTTTCAATGACTTTATACGGACCGCCCGTGCAACCCAATTCCGGATAGGCAGCCAAGGCAGCCGAAGCGTGGCCCGGCATTTCAATTTCAGGTACGATGGTCACAAATTGCTTCCGGGCATACTCCACCACTTCCTTCACTTCCTCCTGGGTGTAATATCCGCAATGGGGTTTGCCATCCATTTTTACCGGCACATCCGAGTCGTGGCCGATGAGGGTTTGCGCGCGGCAGGAAGCCACCGTTTGCAATTTGGGATATTTTTTAATTTCAATGCGCCAACCCTGGTCTTCCGTAAGGTGCCAGTGAAAACGATTGATTTTGTGGGCGGCCATCAAATCAATATAGCGTTTGATGAATGCAACCGAAAAAAAGTGCCGGCCCACATCCAGGTGCATACCGCGGTAGCCAAAACGGGGAGCGTCGGTGATGGTTGCACAAGGCACCAACCAGCTTACATTTTTCGACACCGAATTTTGATAGATTGCAGGAGGCAGCAATTGCTTAAGGGTTTGCACTGCATAAAACGCACCGGCAGGCGATCCAGCTTTGATGGTAATAGCATTGCGTTTTACCTCCAGCACATAACCCTCCGGATTGGTGATTTTAGCGTCTTCTACCAAAAAAATGGCGTTGGCCTGGGCGGCGGGCGCTTTTCCGGTTTGGGTTTTGAATTGAAAACCCGTGGCAGGCTCCAAACTACCTTTGAGGTATTCCACCACCGTAGCCCAATCGGCACCGCGGGCTGGGTAAAAAATGCGCATTTCCTTATTCAACACAAAACGGCCGGTTTGCGATACCACCGAAGTGGGAACCGGGACCAGGTTGAATCGGTCAGCAGGGGTAACCTGACAGGAGAGGGTTAAAAGGCTGCAAAAGAAGCAGCAAGTACAAAGAAAAAGGTCGCGAAAGCACATAATGGATCAATTATTTTTGCGTGAAGATAGCCGTTCAAGTTAGCAGATTCGATTGTAAATTTTAAAGAAAATTATTTTTGAAAAATCTAAACGTAAAAAAAGCCCAATCACAAAAATCATGGTATAATTTCGCGGCACAATAATGACCTTTCACTTTCCAGGCGCAATATGATACTCGGACTACTAAATGAACCCAATGATCCGCGCGTAGCACTCACCCCTACCAATTTATCTAAGCTCGCCGTTTCGGGCCTTGAGTTTTTGGTAGAAACAGGCGCAGGTGTCGACGCATTTTTTGAGGATGCCGCTTATGCTGCACATGCCACCGTAACCGACCGTGCATCCATTCTGCAAAAAGCGGATGTACTCGTCAGCATCAACACCCTGCCGGAAGCCGAACGCGCGCAACTGAAAAAAGGCACGGTACTCATCGCATCCTTTCAACCTTACATCGATTCGGACATTGCCGAAAGCCTGGAAAAAGAAGGGCTCCGGGCGTTTAGCCTGGATATGATTCCGCGCACTACCCTCGCGCAGGCGATGGACGTACTTTCATCGATGGCATCCATTGCCGGTTACCAAGCGGTTTTATTGGCGGCCACCCATGTGAGTCGTTATTTCCCGATGATGGTTACGGCGGCGGGCAGTATCAAACCGAGTAAAGTATTGGTATTGGGCGCGGGCGTTGCAGGTTTGCAAGCCATCGCAACCGCCAAACGCAACGGCGCCAGTGTGGAAGCATTTGATACCCGTGCGGCTGCCAAAGAAGAAGTGGAAAGTTTGGGCGCAAAATTCGTAGAAGTGCCCGGCGCAGTAGATGATCGCGGCGCAGGCGGTTATGCCGTGCAACAAAGCGAGGAATACTTACAACGCCAGCGCGAAGAAGTGCAAACACGCGCCGCGAAAGCCGATATTATTATTTGCACCGCACAAGTACGTGGTAAAAAAGCACCGGTATTGTTGCCTGCTGAAACCGTAGAAAAAATGCGGCCCGGCAGCGTGGTGATCGACCTTGCAGCCAGCACCGGTGGCAACTGTGCCCTCACGCAAAACAATAAAACCATCCGACACAACGGCGTAACCATTTTGGGCGATTCCAATTTGGCCGCGCGTATGCCCGAGGATGCCAGTACCTTATTTGGTAACAACGTTGCCAATTTCCTAAAACTAATGATCGCCAAAGACGGCAGCCTCCAGCTCGATTTCAACAATGAAATCATTCGGGGAAGCTGTATTGCCGGCAAACCAAATTGAGCCTTTTATAGAAATTAACACACCACCATGGAAGTATTTTTTTCCTTTTTACACGAAAACCTCCTCCTGATCTATTTGCTGGCGTTCAGCATTTTGCTCGGTATTGAGGTGATCTCAAAAGTACCCGCTGTTTTGCACACGCCCCTGATGTCGGGCGCCAATGCCATCCACGGCGTCGTTTTGGTCGGAGCAATAATCGTGCTGTTCAATGCGCGGGCCGATGATTACTTGTCGCTGGTGCTCGGTTTTGTTGCAGTGGTATTCGGAACCCTAAATGTGGTAGGCGGTTTTGCCGTGACCGACCGCATGCTGGAAATGTTTAAAAAGAAAAAGAAATAAGCACCCGATACACGATGTCTGCAACCTATTTACTCGACTTATTATACCTCATCGCCTCCCTCACGTTTGTGGTGGGTTTGAAAATGCTCAGTCACCCTGATACTGCCCGGCGCGGCAACCAGGTGGCTGCGGTAGGTATGGGCCTTGCCGTGATGGGCACTTTGTTATTCCATCCATCTGCCGATCGCGATTTGGGCGATGTGCGCACTTTTAAATTGCTTTTGTTGTATGCGGCTTTGGCGATTGGCGGTATGATTGGCTGGTTGGCCGCTTACCGGGTCAAAATGACTTCCATGCCGCAAATGGTATCCTTGTTCAATGGCCTAGGCGGCGGTTGCGCGGCTTTGCTCGCCGTAGCCGAACTCAAATTGCAATACGATGGCGCAGGACATGATCCTATTTCGACCGGCGCGATGATACTCGTTTTGTTTACCATGTTTTTTGGCTCTGTTTCGTTTACAGGCAGTATGCTGGCATATGCAAAACTGGAAGATATGGTAAAAGATTCCGCCATTACACTCCCACGCCACAGTGTCATCAACATGATTTTGTTGGCGGGCATTCTTGGCCTGATTGGTTACATCACCTGGGGCGCAGGAGAAAACGGCATGATGTGGGGCCTGATTTTATTTGGCATTGCACTCGTGTACGGCTTTATGTTTGTCGCACCAATTGGTGGCGCCGATATGCCGGTGGTTATTTCGGTGTTGAACTCTTTCACGGGTTTGACGGCCGCTGCAGCCGGTATCATTTACGACAACTTAGTGATGTTGGTGGGTGGTATTTTGGTGGGTGCTTCCGGTAGTATTTTGACGATCCTGATGTGCAAAGCCATGAACCGTTCCATCATGAATGTATTGGTGGGTAGCTTTGGCGGCGGCGGCGCGGCAGGAGCTGGTAAAGCGGCGGGCGACCAAACCATCAAGGAAGTCAGCATCAGCGATGCGGCGGTATTGCTCAATTATTCCGGTTCGGTGGTAATCGTTCCTGGTTATGGTTTGGCGGTGGCGCAAGCGCAAAAAATTTGCAAAGAACTCGACGAATTATTGGAGTCCAATGGGGTCGAGGTAAAATACGCCATCCACCCGGTGGCGGGTCGTATGCCGGGCCACATGAACGTTTTGCTGGCGGAAGCCGATGTGCCTTACCCAAAACTATTCGATCTGGAAGAAGCCAACGATATCATTTCCAAATCGGATGTGGTGATTGTGGTGGGCGCCAATGACGTGGTAAACCCTGCTGCAAAAGACGATCCAAGCAGCCCGATTTACGGAATGCCCGTGCTCGAAGTGTGGGAAGCCAAAAACGTAATCGTCATGAAACGCAGTATGAAATCGGGTTATGCCGGTATCGAAAATGAATTGTTCTTCCATGCCAGAACAAAAATGCTGTTCGGGGATGCAAAAGATACCCTTCAAAAACTCGTAAGTGAGGTAAAATCACTCTAAAACAGTGCATTTAAAAGATAGGAAATCAGCATTCATTGTCATGCTGAGCGCTGATTGTCAATGACTTAGGCCGAAGGCCACGCACAAAGCATTACAGCGCGAAGTATAAATTTACCGGGGGCGGATTTTCGAATGAGCGAAAAATCCGCCCTTCGTATTATTTTTACCCTGCAAAAAGGGAGCAAATGTCAAAGAAGAAAAACGTAAAACCCACCCCTGTCCGTCCGGTCACTAAAAAACCGGAGACAAAAAACATCCGCAACACCCGACCCACTTCCACCCCATCTGTCCAGTTGCCTGGTCCCTGGTGGTTTGGTTTGATCTGTGCCGGTTTCGGATTTATCTTGTACGCCAACACCTTTGGCTACGATTTTTGTCTCGACGATTTTTCGGCCATCAAGGAAAACTGGGTCGTGAAAGGCGGCCTGAAAAACCTGGGCATTATCTTTTCTACCGAATACCGCTACGGCGCCTGGGCGAGTCCGGGTTCCTTGTACCGCCCGCTTTCGCTCGCCATGTTTGCCTTCGAATGGCAGCTCGCGCCCGACAATCCAGGTTTTTACCACATGATGAACGCCGTGTATTATGGCATTTCCGGTTGGGTATTTTGGATTACCTGGCGACGCATTTTGGCGCAATATCCGGTGGCGCTCACAGCCATTGCGGTTTTGGTCTTTATGGCTTTGCCCGTACACAGTGAAGTGGTGGCCAACATCAAAAGCCGCGACGAAATCATGTCGCTCATGTTTGCCTCTTTGGCGTTGTATTCCATTTGGCGTCATTTCGAAAAAGACAGTGCTGGATGGCTGGTTACCGCGATGGCATGTTACGCCGCAGCGCTCTTTTCCAAGGAAAGCGCCATTACTTTTTTGGCCATCATCCCGCTGACCATTTGGTTTTTTACCGACAAACCACTTTCCAAAATTGCGCAAATCGGCGCGCTCCTGCTCATCCCGGCGGGTTTGTTTTTGCTGATCCGGCATCAGGTGTTAGCCGCGCAATCGTACAACGAAATTTATTCGCCCCTCGATAATTTTATCGTAGCGGCCACGAATTCGGCTTCGCGTTTTGCCTCGGCATTTTTGATGTGTTTCGAATACCTCAAAGTGCTTATTTTCCCAATTTCCCTGGTGAGCGACCGTGGTTTCCCGCAATTGCGTCCGGTGGGTTTTGATAACTGGGAAGCCCTGCTTGGATTTTTCCTGTACGGCGCTATGTTTGTTTGGGCTATCTTGAATTTGAAGAAAAAGCACTTTTTGTCGTACGCAATTTTGATTTACCTCATCGCGTTTTCGCTGTTCAGCAACGTTTTGTTGGTCATCGGTACTTCGTATGGTGAGCGATTGTTGTATATGCCCTCTTTGGGTTTTGCCCTGGCCATTGCGTATGGCATCACGCGTTTTTTCAAAATTGATGAAAACAACAATCTGTTCAATCCAAATGGTAAAGGCTCCGTTATCTGGGGCATTGCAGGTGTGATTATTGCCGGGTATGCCTTGCGCACGCTCGTACGCAACCCCGCCTGGGAAAACAGCGCCTCTTTGTACAACGCCGATATTATTCAATCACCGAATAGCGCCAAACTCAATTACCACAATGGACTGGAACAGGTAAAAACCGGTATGGATGAAAAAACCGGCGTGGTAACCGATTCCACCTGGGTGCTCAAAGGCATCGGCTCGTACAACAAAGCCATCGAACTTTTCCCCGAATACCACGACGCATTTGGCAGTCGGGGCTTGGCTTATTTCCGACTCAATAAATTTGATCAGGCTTACACCGATTACCTGACTTCTTTGAAACACCGACCCAATGATGCCAAGGTGTTGTCGAACCTGGGCTTCATTTATTTTATGCGCAATCAGTTTGATAAAGCCGAGGAAGTGTACCGAAAATCGATTCAGTACGATCCGCGCTTTATTGATGCACGCCGAAATCTGGGCGCTATTTTGGCCATGAAAAAACAATTCCCGGCCGCCATCGAACAATGGCAGGAAGGCCTGAAGTTTGAGCCACGGAATGCCACTTTGTTGTTTTATATAGGATCTGCGTATCGCGATATGGGTCAGCCGGAAAAAGCACAAACCTGGTTTGAGCAAGCTTATGCCATTGAGCCTTCTTTGCGGAAATAGGACTTATTCGATTCCAACGTAAGGCCTGATCTGCTCCAGCCAAGCTTGGTCTTTAAAGGCAATGATATTTTTTAAATCTTCCACCGACGCAAATGCGCCATGCTGCTCGCGGTAACGCACGATCAGCATGGCCTGTTTGCCGGAAATATAGGGGTGGTGGTTCAGGTCCTCAATCGTTGCCGTATTCAGGTTGAGTTTATGAACGGTTTTAGTTTCCAGTACCAAATGGGGCAAAATCATCTGATACACACTATCAGGTAAGTTGAAAACTTCCCGCACCTGATCCACGGTTAAAAATCCACCCAAGGATTCCCGGAAATTGATAATCTGCCGGGCGCGTTTTTCGCCGATCATGGGCAATTTTACCCAATCCTCCACGCTCGATCGGTTGATATCCACAGGTCCACGGGGTGCATACTTTTTTTCATACCCGCCACCGGAATATTGTGCAGGCCGAGGCGCATCCGCGTAATCCTGGTCTTTCCACTTTTCTTGCTTGGCGCTGATCCGTATATAAGGCTCCAGTCTTTCAAAGTCTTTTATAGAAAGCGTATAGATTTTTTGAAAATCTTCCGGCTTCCGAAACTGCCCGCCTTTTTCCCGATAATGTAAAATGGATTGTGCCGTTTTTTCGGATAAACCGAGCCGTTCAAAATCTTCAGCGCTGGCAGTATTTGGGTCAAAGGGAAAAACGGCAGGTGGCTGTTTGGCTGGCTGTAAACTATCCGTTTCAATACCCAGGTCGGCTGCATGTGCCGCGACAAAACGTTGAAATGCACCAAAATCGGTTTTGCGGGCTTTCAAAAAGTAGCGATGATAAATTTCGGGGGCCATATAAACCAGGCAAAAAATAAAGGCCAGTCCCAAGGCCCCAAAGCGTTCTGTTTTGGTAAAATGCAGGTGTTGGATGAATGCGCGTAACATGTGTTTGTTTTTTATGATTAAAAAGGAAGATTAAAGTTCCACGTGGAAAGCACCCGCCGCGCCGATGGCATGACAGGGAATACCCATTTCAAGACATTGTTCTTTTAAAGGTTCCAAATGCCAGGGCGCAATACGGGTATCGAGTACAATTTGTCGACAAGGATAATGCGCAACCCATTCTTTCAAATCCGTTTTAGGTTTGCCCGATACCACCAAAATATCAATCGGAAAAACGCCGCCCGGAAGTTTCGAATCAGGTTGCAACCAAAACAGGCGTTTATCAAAAAACTGGGCAAATGGTGGTTGATAGGCAACATTGGCTTGTTCAATCAAGGTATCTTTCGGAAATAAAACGGCAGGAACCTGCATCACCCCCGATGCCCAACGATGGGATTGCGCTGCAAACTGGATTTGTTTTGGTGCCAAAGTATCCATCAGCGCGAAGCCGTTTTTACCATCAAAAAAATCGACGAGCCTTCCTTTGCTGATGCTGTACAGGATGAGTTGGGCCTGGTTTTCCTGTTCTACCGAACGCGTGAGGCGAATGAAGCCAATCCAGATGCCCAGCACAAGTAGCACATTTACCCAAAGCCCTTTTCGGTACACCATCCAAATACCCAAACATACAATGCAGGCATACAGCAAAATAACTTCCAACATGTTGACCCAAACGCCCGCGATTACACTGCCCGGCAACGCTTGTATGCCAAAAATGCACTGGTTCATGCCCCACAACATGTAATACAGGCCCATCGCGAGGTATTTTGCCCCCAAGGTCCACACCATATCTAGCACCAACAAAACCGCACCGCCCCACAAAAAGATGGCGCCTCCCAAAACGACAATCCACCCAGAAAGCCAGAAGTACACCGGAAACTGATGAAAGTAAAACAAGGACAGTGGCAAGGTGCCTAACTGCGCCGCAAAACCCACCAGCAACACCGACCAGGCGGCATCGGCCCACTTGGGAAGGATGGGTGAGACGCGGTAAAACCTTGGGTAAAAAAATACCATACCCGCCACGGCTGCATACGATAATTGAAAACCCGCATCGTACAACAAATACGGATTGTAGGCCAACAAGCCAAAAGCCGAAAAAGCCAACACATTCCAGGCTGAGGCTTCTCGGTAAATGGCCTTGCCCAATAAATAGGTGCTGAACATAACCGAAGCCCGCAACACAGAAGCCGTTGCGCCCGTGATAAAGGTAAAAGCCCAAATCACCAGCAGGATCAAACCCAACTCTAGCAATCGCCCTTTTTTACCCCGAAACCGAAATACCCGCACGAGCACCAGCAGTCCCGCATACAACATACCCACGTGCGAACCCGATACCGCCAGCGCATGCATAGAACCCGTTTCCGCATACGCGACCCGTATTTCGTCCGACAAATCTTCTTTATACCCCAGTAACAAAGCCGAAGCAACCGCATATTCATCGGGTTGCGGAAAATAATCGCGCAGCACCCGCAACATATTATCGCGGGCAGCAAAAGCCATGCGCCAAAGGAGGGTACCATGCCCGGAAGAAAGGATTTGAAAAGAGTCTTTCTTCACAAATGCTTGATAATGAACGTTTTGAAAGTGTAAATACCGCTGATAATCAAACGCATGCGGGTTGGCGGGCGGGTCCGTTGCGCGTATACCCGCCCGTACGAGCACCTGATCGCCATAATGCAAGGTCTTTGCTAAACTATCGGGTTTGATAAACAGTAAAACATTGCCCTTACACGGCTGCATACAATCGGACGCGCTTCCCATCCATTCCACCCGGATCGGCGCTTTTATACGCGCACCGGTAAGTGGGGCATCGTACACCGTGCCGATAAAAAAAGTAGCATTGGGAATGGCCTGGGCGAAATGTCCAACCATCCGCCTTTCATCCTGGCCGACCAGCATAAAATAACCCAAGCCCAACATCCAACAGGAAAGGTAGGCACCAAACAACCAACGAAAACGATAAGGATATGTGCGGATGGCAAGTGGGACCATCAAAATAGTCCCCAACAACAAGATGGCATTTAATCCATCAATCGGCGTGTCAAAATAATTGCCGAGTGTAATGCCGGTCACAAATGGGACCAACAACCGCAAAAACGGATAGGCTCTGGAGTGCATGAAGTGTGCTGATTAAAAAACGTAGATTAAAAAAGTGTTCCTGCAAATTTAGGGGGAAAAGCAGGTATGGCGCAAGGGGGGAGGCACAGATTACTCCAATTCACCACGGATTGCCCAGATTTACACAGATTTTTTGATTTATCTCGGATTACTCAGATTTTCACAAATTTTTAGAGATTTTTGGTTTCACCACAAATTGCTCAGATTTTCGAAAATTTTAAGTAAATACGAATACAAAAAAATCTGTGTAAATCTGAGCAATCTGTGGTAATCCAAAGTAATCCGTGGTGAATCAAAGTATTCTGTGGTGCCCCAAACTACATATCATAAGTAAGTTCCACCACATTAGAATCAGGGTGCGCCTGACAAGTAAGGATATACCCCGCTTTCACCTCATCATCATCCAAAGCATAACAGGCATCCATTTTTACTTTACCATTGATCACCTTGGCCATGCAGGTAGAACAGGCCCCGGCAGTACAAGAATAAGGTGGTTCAAATTTTGCTTTAACCAATACATCCAAAATGGTCGCGCCATCCGGAACCGGCAATTCAATACGCTCGCCTTTCAAATGAACCACGACTTTTTTGCCACCGCCTGCATTCGGGGCATCGGCAAACTCGCCTGGAACATGGTTGGCATTCAAGAAAAGCTCTGTATGAATTTGTTTGGCCTGTACGCCCCGTTTCAACAAGTCTTCTTTTACAAGATCGGCCATATCACCAGGACCGCACATAAAATAGATGGTATCTTCCGCTGGACCGTGCGGTGGGTTTTCGTCCAAAAATTGTTGGGCCAAATTAACTGTGATCCGCCCCGTTTTACCCTGCCAATTGAAACTCGATTTTTTAAACATCCCAAACAAACCGCCCCCACTTTCCTTTTTCGGCTGGCTCAATACGTGTTCCACGTGTAACTGCCCAACATAACGCTCCGATAATTTATCAATGGCTTCCCTGAAAATGATACTTTCCTCATTCCTGCTACCATACAATAAAAAGATGGCGCTCATCGGTTCGGACTCCAACGTCGTTTTTATGATCGACATAAGCGGTGTAATACCACTGCCTGCACCAAACATATAATAGGTGCGGCGTTTTTCAGGATCCAATTTTGTAAAAAACCGACCTTCTGGCAGGGCTACATCCAAGGTATCCCCCACTTTCAATTTATCGTGCAAATAGCTGGATACTTTACCCCCCGCTACTTTTTTTACCGTTACCGCTAATTTATTTTCCAACGGACTGGACGACATTGAATAAGAACGGCGCAATTCTTGTCCATTCAAAAGTACCTTGAGGGTGATATACTGGCCTTGTTTGTAGGCGAACCGTTCTTGCAAATCGTCGGGAATTGCAAATTCAATGGTAACCGTATCCGTGGTCTCTGGTGTAAGTTGGCGAATGGGTAATGCGTAAAAATCCATAATAATCCTGTGTTGCAAAAATGCATGAAATTGAAAAAGACTGCTCACTAAACCCCGGAAAACCATTCCTGTTCAGGATAAACCGTCTTTATTTGAGGCCACAAAAATAGGGTGCTTCAACAACATGATTTTTGAATATTTTTGTAGTGGAAAAAGTTTTTAATTTTTCATTAAAATGTTGAAAATGAGGGACTTAAAGTATTTAGTTGCTTATATTTTGCCTTTCACCACTGCTTTAGGCCTGTATTGGCAGGGCGGATGGGCCTGGGCAAGCGTAATTCTCATTTTTGGGATCCTGCCTGTCCTTGAAATATGGACGCCATCCTCTACGCAGAACATTCCGCCACTCGAGGAAGAAAACAGATCCAAGCGATGGTTTTTTAATATCCTGTTATATTTGAACGCGCCATTGCTTTTTATCATCGTGGCCGTATTCTTAATGCAAATAACGGCAGGTTCCTTAAGTTTATCAGAAAGCATCGGACTTACTTTGAGTGTTGGTTTGGTGGTAGGTACCTGTGGCATTAATGTAGCCCACGAACTTGGACACCGGCAAAATCGCTACGAGCAATTGCTTTCCAAAATATTGTTGTTGCCTGCGTTGTACATGCACTTTTTTATTGAGCACAACCGTGGACATCACAAGCATGTAGCCACTCCTTTGGATCCTGCCACGGCAAAAAAAGGAGAAATTGTATATGTATTTTGGTTTCGTTCCGTAATCGGTAGTTACCGCAGTGCTTGGAAGTTAGAGGCCGAACGTTTGCAAAAAGACAATATCTCTTTTTGGAGCATTCAAAACGAAATGATCCAATTTACATTTTTCCAAGTGTGCTACTTGTTAGCCATTGTCCTATTGTTCAATTTAAATGCCTTCATTGGGGCGGTTGCAGTCGCTATCGTTGGTTTTTTGTTACTCGAAACGGTCAATTATCTCGAACATTATGGATTGCAACGCAAACAATTGGCATCGGGCCGTTACGAACCGGTACAACCCGAACATTCCTGGAACAGCAACCACGAATTGGGCCGCATCTTTTTGTACGAACTGACCCGCCACAGCGATCATCATTTTAAAGCCACCCGCAAATACCAGGTGTTGCGCCATCTTGATGAAAGTCCGCAGTTGCCTTATGGCTATCCAACCAGTTTGCTGATGTCGCTGGTGCCACCATTATGGTTTTATGTGATGCACCGCCAACTCCCTCAAACAAAATAGTTTTTATAACAAACACCCTCTTTTCACTCCGATCATTCTACATGCTACTCGCTAAGATCCAAACCGCCATGGGCAACTACAAGACCTGGCTTAAAGAAACGCCCTACCATCCGCAATTATACAAATGGGAATCGCTCCAGGTATTTCAGGCCAATTGGAAGATCGATGCAGCGGATCCGGTAGTTATGTTTGACCAGTGTTTTCACAACAGCGAAAACCGCAGACTTTGGCAAGTAGACAATTGGCAACCCAAGCGGGTGATGACGGAGTTTTGGAAAACAGACCCCATGACGGTGCGATTAATGTTTGACGATTTGTTCAATGAAACCCGCGGTGTGGAAGGACGGATTGGACGGTTTGTATTTGGTTGCGATGAGTTGTTGCGGGATTATCGGCGGGCACATATTGGATCGATTGAAAACAGCCATTACCACGATGATTTCCGCATGATTTCCATTTATTTGGCTTTTCAATACCCGGAAACGTATGCGTTGTACGATTTTACGATTTTTCAAAAAGCCCTGGAATATTTAGGTGCTCGCGACATACCGCAGCAAAACGATATTGCCCGTTACTACAAAGTGCTCAAAACCCTGCAAACCTTTCTGGACAAGGATCCTGAAATTGAAAAGGCCTTGCAACAGCATTTACAGGTCAGAAAACACTATTTAGGCAAAACCATGTTTACCGTCGAAGATTTTTGCGTGTTTATTGCCAACAACGCCCAGCAAGCCTAAAGCGTATTATACCGCAACAACACCAACTTTAACTTATTCCGAAATTCAGAGGGAATCAAACATTCCGTCGGACTGATTTGCAACGCATCCCGAAAACGCAAACGCAGGCCCTGCCCCATGGTATTCATCAAACTATTCCGATCAAAATCGCCCAACGGAGAAATCAAATACTCGCTACAAGTATTTTCATACTTGATTTCATCGTTGAAAAGTATCCGCAACTTATCGGTATTGCGCATCGCAAAAAAGGAAGAAAAGGTTCCTTCGTCATCTTGTGAATATTGCTTTTTATGCAACACCGTTTTCCATTGCGGTTTACCGTCTGGCTGAATGGCAATAACAAACATGTCATCGAAGTAATAATCGACCACCATCCGCATACCATCGCGCCAAAACCCGCGTCCTGCCGAAGCACCGCGTTGTATTTCGTGAAAGCGCTCCGCAAACAACAAAACCCCACCATCCTGCCGCAATACCAATTGCGTAACGGTTGCATCTTCGATCCCTTTATTATCGTCTATCCCATCTTTTTGACGAAGGATAGAAATAAACTTGTCGTCGAATGGCTCAAAGTGCATTTTGAAAAAGTAGTTGTGCTGATATCCAAGGGTAGTATAAAACACCCCTTTTGAGCGTTCTCTGTTTTTATCGGAATAAAGTCCTGCAATAATAAACTGGTGGTTCAAATTATCGACCTCAAATTTTACCGCTGCGGTTAAAAAATCAGGCACGGGTATTTGGGTGATATGGCTACCAGCACTGTTAATATGTAAAACAGAAAAAACATGGCTTTCCATTTTACCTTTCCGATTGTTCAATTCTGTTGTAAAAAACAAATCTCCCAGATTGCCAACGGTAAAGGTGACGGGCGTATCGAAATAATCAGATTCAAAACCACCGGGTTTATCCCACACAATGATCGATTTATCATTTTTCATACTGTTCAAAATCGCCACATCATTGGTCAGTGTCCGATCCCAAAGCAGCGTCATTTTGTCCAATCGGAAACAGACCATGTTCATACGCCCCTGCTGTGCAACATCATATACCACAACACAATTGCGGTCATCACTTTTTTCCAGTTCTAACATAGGCGGCGTAAACACATTTTCCCCGTAATCCTTAATGGTCATACTATCGATCATATTTGCCCCTGGGTCGTATTTGTGGATCCGCAAATACGTATGTCCCCGTTTGCGTTGTTTATATACCACGGAAAAACTGTTTTTACCACCCAATACAGTCAGAATTTGCATGCCACTTCTGCCCAAATCCTCCAGCTTTTTATTCCACGCAAACCGCATTTGACTATCATAAGCCTGCACTTCAAAGTCGTCATACTTGTCTCGAAACAACAAAACCCGATCATTGAACCGACCAATAATCTCATAACCGTAATCACTTCGAATAGAAAGACCTTCCGAAATCAAAGCCTCCTGCGCATGAAGACCTATGTTCCACGTGAAAAAACTTAGGACGAAAAAAATCCAAGGACGGGCAACGCAACTTATTTTAAGCATGGTAGTTTAATATAGAATAAAAGAACGGTAAGCCAGGATAAATATGCAGGATTTGCGAAAAAAAATGCGATTTATCCAAAAGAAATTCGCTTCAAAAATCGGGGGATTTTACCTTTGTGCAAACCTTTTTTTTCATCACAGCCAAAATTAAAGCTTTAACATGGAAGCATACATTATAAATGGTTTTCGCTCTGCCGTCGGCAAAGCTTCAAAAGGGGGCTTTAAGAGCTACCGCCCGGATGACCTCGCAATCGACGTTATCCAACACCTTATGGCATCGGTTCCTCAATTAGATCCCAAATTGGTGGATGATGTAATTGTAGGTTGCGCCAATCCGGAGGGCGAACAAGGTCTGCAAATCGGTCGTCAAATCAGCCTACGCGCCTTAGGTAAAGATGTACCTGGTATGACGGTCAATCGCTATTGCGCTTCCGGCCTGGAAACCATCTCAATCGCCGTTGCCAAAATCAAAGCAGGCATGGGTCATTGCTATGTGGCAGGCGGTACCGAAAGTATGTCGCTGATCCCCATGACCGGATACAAGTTGGCCCCCAACTATAATGTTGCCGCCAACACCCCCGATTACGTGGTAGGCATGGGCTTGACCGCAGAAGCGGTAGCCAATAAATGGCACATCACCCGGGAAGAACAAGATGCTTTTTCACTTGCTTCTCACCAAAAAGCAGCCCGTGCTATTGACCTTGGCTTGTTCAAAGAAGAGGTTGTACCCGTTAAAGTAAAAGAAGTGTGGGTAGAAAACGACAAACGTAAAGAACGCGAAATGATCGTTGATACCGATGAAGGGGTGCGCCGGGATACTTCTTTGGAGGGTTTGGGCAAACTAAAACCGGCCTTTGCAATGGGCGGAACGGTTACAGCAGGCAATGCTTCTCAAACCAGCGATGGCGCTGCGTTCGTATTGGTAATGTCGGAAGAACTCATGAAAGCACTCGGATTGGAACCAATTGCGCGTTTGGCCGCATGCGCCGTAGCGGGCGTTGAACCCATTCACATGGGCATTGGTCCATGCGCTGCCATCCCAAAAGCACTCAAACAAGCAGGCATGCAATTGGGCGATATTGACCTGGTAGAACTCAACGAAGCCTTTGCAGCACAAGCTTTGGCCGTAATTCGCGAAACCGGATTGAATCCAGATGTAGTCAATGTAAATGGTGGCGCTATTGCTTTGGGCCATCCATTGGGCTGTACCGGGGCAAAATTATCGGTTCAACTCTTCAATGAATTGCGTCGACAGGATAAAAGATACGGTCTTGTTACGGCTTGTGTTGGCGGTGGACAAGGTATTGCGGGCATATACGAACGCCTGAATTAATTCGTTTTTGTACTATGCACCAACGCAGAAGGGATCTTGTCACACCACAAGATCCCTTTTTTCATACCACTCAAATACATTGATCCCAATCACCTTCCCTTATTTTTGCCGATAAAAACTGTCTACCTGCTATGCTTCGTTCCATCTTTACATGCATTTTTCCCTTCTTACTAAACCTCTCGTTGGGATACGCCCAGGGGTTTGTTGTAGAAAAAATGCCTACCAACATCAACTCAACCTACGATGAAATATCGCCCGTTCCAAGTAGGGATGGCAAAACCTTGTACTTTACCAGGGTAGCCTACCCCGATTTTAATCGAATTTTATTGCTCGATAGCACTGACCAATCAGGAGAAAAACCGGCTGCGTACCTGAATATCCTGGCTGATGCTTATTCCCAGATTGCAGGATACCCGGTCTCAAATCCAGTATCGACGGGATTTAACCAGGATGTTTGGATCGCAGACATATCCGATTCAACCCAAGCACCCCGCATTTCGCATCCCGGATATCCATTAAATAATGCCTTGCCCAATAGTCTCGTAGCGATTACCCCCGACCCAAATGCCTTTTATATCATTAATCAATTCAAGATTAATGGAGATATGGAACGTGGCTTTTCACTGATACGCCAAAAACAAGATACACTTTGGGACTTCCCCGAACCGGTCACGATCAAGGACTATTACACCATTACCTCCGATGTAAGCCTTACCATGAGTTTCGACGGCAAAATACTGATCCTCTCTGCCACCCGATTTGATTCAAAAGGCATGGACTTATACGTATGTTTTAAGACCGGAAACAATCAATGGAGCGCTCCTACGCACATGGGATCAACCATTAATTCCGACAAAAGAGAAACAACACCCTTTCTTTCAGAAGACCACACTACCCTTTTCTTTTCTTCCAATCGGTGGAATACTACGGGCGGCAATGATATATTCATGTCGAAACGCCAGGATGAAACCTGGACCAATTGGTCGGAACCCATCCGACTTACCGAACCGATCAACTCGAAGTACGACGAAAGTCAGCCCTATTTCAATATGACTTCGGGCTATCTATACTTTACCTCTAAACGGGACGGCAGCAGTGATATCTTCCGGGTCAAAATCGCGCCCCCTCAGCCCACCGAAATCATTGTAAATGGCCGGATCCTGAACAGCAAAACCAAGGAACTGGTAACCAATGCACAAGTACAATATGGCAGCGAGGGCAATCCAACAAATGCAATTACCGCTACCGACGGCTACTTTAGCATCAAAATACCCAAAGGCATACGCGTAGATCTTACTGCTGCAAAGGATGGATTCCAGGGCATTACCAGTCCAATTGAATTCAGAAGAGACTACTACTTCTTCCGGGATCAGGAAATTGAACTACTGATCGAACCCCTTGAACCTGGTCAAACACCCACCACCCCGGCAATCCCAATCCAAATACAAGCACCACCCGTTCAAACACAAACTCTACCCACCCCTCCCAAACCTGCATCTGTCTTTGACGAACCCCTGGTCATCAACAAAACCATCGAACTAAAGGCCATTTATTTCCAGCAATCCAAAGCCATTATCCTGCCAGCATCCTATGATGAACTTGGGCGCTTGAGTACATTACTCCAGGAAAACCCAAACTTGCATATCCGCATTGAAGGACATACCGACAATCAGGGCAACAAAGAGGAGTTAATTAAACTCTCCAGAGCCCGCGCCGAAGCGGTTAAAAAATATTTGACAGACAAAGGCTCTACCTCCGAACGTATTGAAACCGCAGGATTCGGCCCCGACTACCCCATCAGCACCGGAAGCGAAGAAGCAGAACGCGCCCTCAATAGAAGGGTAGAAGTACGCATCCTTAAACTTTAAACGCACATAACTACAGCACCATGCAACTATACAGCACCAACAACTCGGAACTGCGGGTCGATTTTAAAGAAGCCTTATTCAAAGGACTACCCGACGACAACGGACTTTTTATGCCTTGTCTTATTCCCAAACTACCCGAATCCTTCATACAAAACCTACCGAACTATACATTCCCCGAAATAGCCTTTACGGTGGCCCATACTATATTACAAGGCGCTATACCGGAAGACGACCTCCAAGGCATCATTACCAGGGCGATCAACTTCCCGGCCCCGGTTGTAAAACTCACAACACACCAATACATCCTGGAACTCTTCCATGGCCCGTCCCTAGCCTTCAAAGACTTCGGCGCCCGCTTCATGGCCGAAACCATGTCATACTTCAACCGCTCAGAAACCAAAGAACTAGTCATCCTCGTCGCAACCTCAGGTGATACCGGCGGGGCCGTTGCGGCTGGATTTTACCAAACCCCCGGCATCAAAGTAGTGATCCTATACCCCAGCGGCAAAGTGAGTCCGCTTCAGGAAAAACAACTCACCACCCTTGGACACAACATTCAGGCGCTAGAAGTAAATGGCACTTTTGACGACTGCCAAGCCTTAGTAAAACAGGCTTTTTTAGATACGCAAACCCGAGACAACATCCGACTGAGCTCAGCCAACAGCATCAATATCGCCCGATTAATTCCGCAGTCTTTCTATTACTTCGAGGCTTACAAACAAGTAATCCAAGACTCACCCAACACACCCGTCTCCTTCATTATACCATCAGGCAACTTCGGCAACTTAACAGCAGGCATTTTAGCCAAACGCATGGGATTACCCATCCAGCATTTAGTGGCCGCCAGAAACATCAACAACAT
>CAIVGO010000623.1 GCA_903905445.1 uncultured Bacteroidota bacterium | reverse complement strand
CCCCGTTTGAAGTTTCAGGTCGACCGATTTTTGCTGCAACATCCGCAACGTAGCGGCAATGGTGCTGTCGAAGTGAACGTCCTCGGCTTTGATGCCCAGCTGTTGCCGATTGGCCTTCATCAATTTGAGCATCGTAATATTAGCCCCAGCCAGTTCGTGCAATCCAAAGGGTGATTTTGGGGTTAAAAACTGGTAATTGGCAGCAATTATGATTTCATCGAGCAATTGGGGCATGTGGCAGCCCTGACAACTCACATTGGCGTGGCTTTTATCATACCGGGAATTGAGCCATTCGTGGTAAGTGGCCTGTTCTACAAACGTACTTCCCGTGTATGCCCCATTTTGATCGACCGACTGGGTAATCAGCGTATGACAACCGGCGCACAAACCTGCATCGCCGATATGCGGACTAAATACGGGCGTGATGCCCACAAATTGGTTCATCGGTGGCGCAAAGAAAAACTCATACGGCCCATAAGCCACCCGGATATTGGTGGTATCGAAATTGAGCGCACCAGAATGCAGGGAACCAAGCAACTTAGGCGACTGGGCATGGCAAGCCTGGCAATTCACGCCATCCAGTCCAAGGGTGTCGCCATACACATCGGCCAATAAATAATACGGATCATGCCGTTTCAATTTGGCCTGATAATGTCCGCCGGGCGCATGACAACTGGTGCATTTGTCTTGTAAATCAAGACTATGTGCAGGATTTACGAGCATTTCATGGGTAACTTTTGCCCGCCAGAACGGATCGCGGGCGCTGTTGGCCATCATCGAACTGCGCCAATCATCGTAAATATTTACATCTACGCCGCTGGTGGTAAAAAGGGCCCGCATCGTCGGATCGTATCCATGGCATCCCGAACAAGTGCGTGCTGTCGGGAACAAGATATTGGAATCAATCATATTAAACACCGCCGTATGCAAAGTCTGGGCGAGGCGCTGTTGTTTATATTGCGCAATTTCCTTTTCGCTGTGAAAGGGTGGTTTTTCGGAATAAACAGGCAAGTAGGCCAAGAGGGCAACCACCGCTGGAATGATTACAATAAACAGGTATGTTTTTTTCATAGGGCACAAGGTGTTGGAGGTGGGTGGTGCCACAAGTTGGCGCAAGTTTGTGCAGGCAACGAGTCTAATACTCCACAATCAAAGTTTTCGTATTATTTACCCGTCGGCATTCGGGGATTGTTTGAAAAGGATCCAATTCAAGCACCAGGTTGGGCGAAAATTTGGTTCTATTTTTCAAACTCAAGGTAATTTCGCCTTGCATCAATTGTCCGGGTGCGAGCAGGCCATTGGGTATTTCGGGGCTGTCTTGTATTTGGAATGTCCCCGCAAAGATAGCACCACGCGTAAGACGTACGCCACTTACAAAATAGACATTCAGCGACATTCGGTCTTTTTTATCGCTTCCGTTGCCAAATAATTTGGCGGTGGCCGAACCTTCGTTGCGGAGGATGTACCGCAACACCATGGATTTGGCTGTATATTTTACCAGGTAAATGGAATCGAACACCAGGTCGGGGCAGGCGCCTGCGAGTAAATCGAGGGTATCGGCTTGAATATAGCTGGGTTTGATGGGGATTTGGAAGCGCAGGCCGTATTGAATATTGCCTGGACCGAGTTTTACTTTTTGATGCCGGATGATGCTATCGAGCCAAATGGTGCGTCCGCGGAGTACCAGGGGGAGCGCGACGGTATCATATTCGAGCAGCAAGGCAGCTGGCGCGGGTATATTTTGGTTAAAATCGAGGGGGAGTCGGCCCGTATTGGCAACATCACAACGGATTGCAATACTTGTGGCGGTTTGTTGCCTGATTTCGAGGTTCATCAAGGCCAGCCGATAGCCTTGGTATGCCTGGTAGTTTTGTGCACACAGCCTGTTGGTGCTTAGGAGCAGCGCGTAAACGAGCAATTGCAAGAAAAAAAGGCTAAATTTGGATGAAATTGTCATTGCAGGCGGATTGAACGAAGCATTTATTCGGAGGCAGCCAGAAAATTCACCGGGCGATGAATGCTTTGCTCCAGGGAGATAAATGTTTCGAGGCGCTGAATACCTTCAATTTTCTCAATTTTATCATGCAGCACGACCCGCAAGTGATTTGTATCTTTGCACACAATTTTCACAAACATGCTGTACAGGCCGGTGGTATAATTAACTTCTACCACTTCGGGCACTTCAGCAAGATAACGCGCAACGGTATCGTACATTGCGCTTTTATCGAGGTAAATACCCAGAAAGGCACTGATGTGGTAACCTAGTTTTTGGTAATCAATCATAATGCTTGAACCCATTACGATGCCCAGTTGTTCCATCTTTTTCATTCGGACGTGGATGGTGCCGCTGGAAACAAACAGTTGCTTGGCGATATCCGTGTACGGGAGCTTGCCGTCTTCGATTAATTTGGCAAGAATTTGTTTGTCAAGGTCGTCAATATCAGGATGTTCGTGCATAAGATCCGAAGGTATGATTAAAGTGTGCCCGGGAAAGCACGATGGCTGATTAATTCAGGTGCAAAGAACGTACACTTTCTTTGAATACTTTTAAGTGAAAGTTTAATTTTTTTAAACAAAGTGTAAAATTTGTGCCCTTCGCCTTTCTTTGCGGCAGATTCGGGTAGTAAACGATCAATTCATTGTTCATGACAGAAAATAATAATACAAAATTGCAGATTCGCCTTCCTTTGTTATTTGCCCTTACCCTTGCGGTGGGTATGTTTATTGGTCAAAAATTGCCCCACCGCGATGGTTTTGCGCGTTTTTTACCCAATAGTGCCGCTGGTGCCCAGGCTGGAGCGATTGAAGAGGTGCTGCGTTATATTGCAGCTCGATATGTCGATTCGGTTCAAATGGACGAAATCAAAACCTCGGCCATTGACGAAATGCTCAAACACCTGGATCCACATTCGGTGTACATCACCCCCGATGAATTACAAGCCGTGGAAGACGATATGAGCGGTGGATTTGAAGGGATTGGCATTGAATTTATTATGGTGGAGGATACCATGCAGGTTGTTACACCGCTTTCGGGCGGACCCTCAGAAGCAGCGGGTATCCTGGCGGGCGACCGGATCATTTCGATCAATGATACCACCATTGCGGGGATTAAGATGGATAATGGCAAGATTTACAAGAAATTACGCGGCAAAAAAGGTTCTACCGTAAAAATTGGGATTCAGCGGGGTAAAGCAACCGATTTGCGCTTTTTTAACATCGTACGGGATGTTATTCCGGTAAAAAGTGTCGAAGTAGCCTATATGCTCGACGCGCACAACGGGTATGTCAAAATCAATCGGTTTAGTTCCAAAACCTATACCGAGTTTATGGAAGCAATTCGGCCCCTAGCCGAAGAAAAAGGCATGCAAAACCTGGTGCTCGATTTGCGTGGAAATCCGGGCGGTTACCTGAACGAGGCCACCGAACTTTTGAGCCAGTTTTTTCCAAGTGGCAAATTGTTGGTGTACACAGAAGGTCGCACCGAATCGCGCCGCGAATACAAAAGCAATGGACGGGTGCGATTTAATATTCAACAAATTGCGGTGTTGATTGATGAAGGTTCGGCTTCTGCCAGTGAAATTGTGGCTGGGGCCATTCAGGACCACGACCGTGGCTGGGTGATTGGGCGCCGTTCTTTTGGAAAAGGATTGGTGCAGGAACAATACCCTTTGTCGGACGGCGGTGCGTTGCGGCTCACCATTTCCCGGTATTTTACCCCCAGTGGCCGATCTATTCAAAAGGCATATAAAGACAACCAGGATTACGAAAAAGATGCGGTGCACCGCCTGGAAAATGGCGAATTGAGCGATGGTAGCAAGTTTAAGCCGATGGATAGCACCCAGTTTTATACCGGACAAGGGCGCATTGTGTACGCAGGCGGTGGTATTTCGCCGGATGTATTTATTCCGATCGATACCAGTTTTGCAAATCCTTCTTTTTACGCGGCACGTCAATTGACTGCGGAGTTTATTGCCCGCTGGATGGAAGGGCAGCCTAAAACCAATTTTCCGGCTGATTTGCCTGCCTTTTTGCGTCAATTTAAAATTTCAGATGCGTTTTTTGCCGAGTTTTTGGCGTATGCAGCCCAGCAAAAGCCAGAACTCAAGCACAAAGAACTTTTAAAAAGCAAAGCAGCCCTTTGTTTGAGTTTAAAAGCGCGCATCGCCAAAAGTCTGTTTCAGGATACCGGTATGTACTCGGTGTACAATGACGATGATCCGGCGATTGACAAAGCGGTGCAATTGTTGGACCGTTCTGCGCCTTTAGTTGGGGGAAAGTAGGGTGTATTTTTAGCGCTACAAACAGATACATGGTCGAAAAAAAGCCCCCGAATTCGATGTTTAGGGGTAAATCTTTGCCGACAAACGGTAATTTAATATAGTATTGCTTTTTAAAACAGTTGTGTTCCCTTGAAATGCCCTAATATTGCAACTTGTTTGGTCTTGCAGTGGATAATCTGACATCTTCTTCTAAAATAGTTTAATATACATGGAAAATTTAAAGCCTTCTGCCAATTTACGGTATGATGTGCCTGCTGCTATCGTTGTTTTTTTGGTAGCCTTGCCGCTTTGTTTGGGTGTTGCACTCGCTTCGGGTGTTCCTTTGTTTTCGGGCATTATTGCCGGTGCTGTAGGCGGAATCGTGCTGGGTGTTTTAAGCAAATCGCCGCTCAGTGTAAGCGGGCCTGCTGCGGGCCTGACGGTTATTGTGTTAAATGCCGTCCAAACCTTACCTACTTTAGAAGCCTTTCTATTAGCCGTTGTTCTGGCGGGCATGTTTCAATTGTTGCTGGGAATGACAGGCGCGGGGGTTATTGGCGACTTTATTCCGTCGTCGGTGATCAAAGGCATGCTTGCTGCCATTGGGGTAATCCTGATTTTGAAGCAAATCCCGCACGCAGTTGGATATGATAAGGATTACGAGGGCGACTTTTCCTTCAACCAAAATGATGGTGAAAACACCATATCCGAACTTTGGCACTTGCTGAATGAACATATTACGCTAGGGGCACTGGTCATTGCATCGGTCTCCATAGTCTTTTTATGGTGGTGGGATCATACCACCTTGCGCCGCAATGCCATTTTGAAACTATTGCCCGGTCCATTATTTGTGGTAATGTTTGGCGTATTAGCCAACTTGCTGTTCCAAAGTTATGTGCCTTTGTTGGCGATTGAGCCAGAACACCTGGTGAAAATTCCGGTTGCTGAAAATGCAAGCGCCTTTTTCGGGCAGTTTCGTTTTCCGGATTGGTCTCAAATTGGGAATCCTGCCGTTTGGACCATTGCGGTAACCCTGGCTTTGGTGGCGAGTATCGAGACCTTGTTAAGCATTGAGGCGGTTGACAAGTTGGACCCATTTAAGCGCATTACCCCTACTGAGCATGAATTACGGATGCAGGGTATCGGCAACATGGTTAGTGGTTTGATCGGAGGTATGCCCATTACTTCGGTGATTGTGCGCAGTTCGGCCAATGTCGCTTCGGGCGGACGTACCCAAGCTGCAACCTTTTTGCACGGGGTGATTCTGTTTACCTGCGCCGCTTTTATTCCCCACTTGCTCAATTACATTCCACTGTCGGCCCTGGCAGCAATTTTGATTTCAGTGGGTTTTAAACTCACCAAGCCGAAAATATTTTTGGAGGAATATAAAAAAGGCTGGACGCATTTAATTCCGTTTGTTGTTACGATATTGGCTATTTTGCTGACCGATTTATTGATCGGGATCGCGATCGGTTTGGTGGTGGGAACCTTCTTTGTGATGCGGGAAAATTATAAATCGGCGCTCACGGTCATGGCCGATGACAAAAACAACCATTTGATTCGATTTAAAAAAGACCTTTCCTTCATTCATAAATATGAGTTGCGGAAAGTGTTTGCCGGTTTGCCCAATGGATGCAAAGTATTGCTTGATTTATCCCGAATCGGATTTGTGGATTTGGATAACGCTGAAATCATCAATGACTTTATCAGTTCAGCGCAATTTCGCGACATCCGGGTAGAGGTAAAAATAACGGAAGGACAACTCATTCAAAAACATCTAAATTTAAACCAGGCTGTATGAAACTCTACGAACGACTTTTATTAGAAAACAAGGCCTGGGCTGCCGAAATGGTACAGGAAGATCCGGGTTTTTTTGATCGGCTGGTGCATGTGCAGCGTCCGGAGATTTTGTGGATTGGTTGTTCGGACAGCCGTGTTCCACCCAATGACATCACCCAAACCAAGCCCGGGGAGATTTTCATCCATCGTAACATTGCCAATATGGTGGTGCACACCGACCTCAACTTACTCAGCGTATTGCAGTATGCGGTAGAAGTGTTGGAGGTAAACCATATTATCGTGTGCGGCCATTATGGCTGTGGCGGCGTAAAAGCGGCATTAACCCAGCATTCCTATGGTATTATCAATAAATGGTTGCGCAGCATCAAAGATGTTTATCGTTTTCACCAAGCCGAAGTAGATGGAATCGAGTCGGAAGAACTGAAACTAAACCGCTTGATTGAACTGAATATTGAGGAACAGGTATTGAATTTGGCCAAAACCTCCATTGTACAACGCGCATGGGGACAGCGGAAGGCACCTCATTTACACGGTTGGGTGTATGATTTGAAAGATGGTATCATTCATCCGGTATCCGAAATAGAAGCGTGTACCCGGTTGGAGCATGATATCTACAACTTTGATAACCTCAACCAAATTGTTTAACAGTTGAGGCAAAAAAGGGTGCTTTATTGCGGAATAAACACCTGATTTCTCGGTTTTTTGGCAGGTTCTATTGGCTGTATTGGGCTTTGGGGTCTTGGATCTTGGCGACCACTCGTATTGTTGTTGGCAGGTGTTGCAGGTTCTACAGATCCATCTTGAAACCGAACTTGCAGTTTGTATTTGCGGTTGATGGATTTGACGATCGGCCCCATGATGAGGTGCATCACGGAATCGGCCCTTGATTTTGCTTTATCCAATACTTTTTCCTGTTCAATCGCCTCTTGTCGGAATTGGCGGCGCAATTCATTAAAGTTGCTGTTCATTTCTTCGCCACTGATGCCTGCCAAAAAACCGACATCCAGTTTGTCAATGCGTGGATACACTTCATGCGACAAAATGGTTGCTGGCGGGAGGGTAATAAACACAGTCCCTTTTTTGGGGCTAAACGTGACGTCAAAAAATTGATCGAGTTTGAAACCAGCCTTGATCACACTGATTGCTTCCACCCGAATATCGGTTTCCGAAATAGAAATCCCGAAAATTTTATACTGCAGGGTTTTGTCCAGGCCCATTTTACTGCGCAGTTCGTACGTCGCCAATTCTGCGATGCCTTGTCGCACTTTTTCTTTCAACAGGCCACGGGAGGAACTAAAATCAATAATTTCTGCTTTTTTTTGCAAGCGTGCTACCATGGGTTGCAGTCCTTCGCGCAGGGCGATGGCGCAAGGTGAATCGACCTCTTTGCCATTGGCCATGAGTCGGCCTCCATTTGCTTTTAGCAGGGTGGCCATAATTTGGGTGACAAAGAAACAAGTGTATTTGCCTGCCACTTCATTGAACAACTGAACGGCCTGGTTGGAATTGTCGTTGTACCAGGTTTCATACAAAGTACCTGCGGTGTCTTTTAACGCAACAAAGTCGTTGTAATACAATCCTTTAAGGTAGTCGTGGTGGGCCTGATAAGCGGGTTCCAGGCCCCGTTTGAGGCTGTCGGGCAGGTTCATCCGGTTGGCCACATGATACAGCAGCGAAACATTGAAATTAAATACCAGATCGTCGAATTCCTTGCGGTATTTTTCCGGGTTAGACAGAATTTGCAGCGTAGCCTCTTCATTGAGGTTGGGTTGAAAATCGCTGGGCATATAAGTAAGGCGCACTTGTTTGGGGTCGTCGAACAAACCACCGCCGCCGCTGAATAAAGTACGGTAAATGAGCAGGCCTGCAACAATAATTAAAATAACCAATACAACCTGTCGGCTTCCCATCAAAGGGCCAGTCGATTCTGTTCCATAATTTCCGCCGGGTCTATAATTCATATAAAATCCTGTTTATAACCAAAGTTGGGGGATGTTTGCTGCAAACGTTGCAGGTAATTTTGCCTAAAATTAAGTAATTTTACAACAAACATCCCCTTTTTTCACAAGTCTAGTATTTTTTCAGGTAATCGTTCACAACCATGCGTGCGGCCTTTGCAGCAACTTCATTGTATTTAGGGTTGCTAGGATTGGCAAAAGCGTGGTCGGCGTCGTAGCGGTACACTTGCAGGCCTTTACCCGCCGTTTTCATGTTGGTTTCAAACTTTTGCACCACTTCGTCGTTGATCCAGCGGTCTTTGCTGGCGTGAATGAAAACTACATTGCTGGCAAGTGTTTTCAGCACGTCGATGTTTTCTTCCGGCATACCATAATACATCACGCAGGCTTTGGTTTTGTCTTTCAGCAACAAAGCGGCTTTCAAAGACCAGCCGCCGCCAAAGCACCAACCCATGGTACGGAAGTCCGCTTTTTTGCCCGCAAAAACGGCAGATGCGGTGATAATGGAATTTGCGCGTTCTGGCTTGCATTCGCCCATCAATTTACCTGCTTCTTCGGCGTTTTTGGCTAATTTTCCGTCATACAAATCTACCGCCAATACATGCACATTGAGGGTTTTTGCCCAATAATCGGCTTCGTTTTTGATGTAGTCGTTTAGTCCCCACCATTCATGGTAAAGCAAGATGTACTTGTTGGTTTTTTTAGGCGCTTTAGCAAGGTAAGCATTTGCGCTATCCTGACCCGCCACGGCAAAGCGCACCATTTTACCCGTTAAATCAAAAGATTTCTCTTCCGGGGAGGGGTGCATGTCCTGGAATGCCGCATCTTTTCCGAATTCAGCAAACGCCGCTTTCGGATCGTGACACATCACATTTTGTTCGGTTTGTTTGCAGGCAAACAGACACAGCAACAAGCAAGATAATAAAAGGAATCGTTTTTGCATCAGATTTGTTATGTTGAAAAGATTGGAAAATCCTAATCAATATAAAGGACCAGCCCTTTCAAATAAGCGCCTTCCGGGTGAAATAAACTCACCGGATGATCGGCTCCTTGCGTAAGGTGGTGTAACACCCGTGCATGCCGACCAACCTCCAATGCAGCAGAAACAATCGTATTATAGAAAAGTTCTCTGTCAACGACTTGGGAACAGGAGAACGTAAACAGAATACCGCCGGGTGCCAATCGGCGAATAGCAGCTTCATTGAGGCGCTTATAGCCTTGAATGGCGTTGTGGCGTTTTTCCAGGCTTTTGGCATACGCGGGCGGGTCAATGACCATCACCTCGTACATAGGGCCTTCATTTTTAAGAAAGCGCAGGACATCTTCGGTGTAAGGTGTGTGTACGCCGGGGTAGGGGAGGTTCAAGCGCGCATTTTCTTCGGTAATCTCCATGGCTTTGCCAGAAATATCCACCGAATCTACAGAGGCTGCACCTGCTTTAAGGGCGTAGGCCGAAAAGCCGCCGGTGTAACAAAATGCATTCAAGACCGATTTTCCCTGCACGTATTGTTGCAGCAGTTGGCGGTTATCGCGCTGATCGAGGAAAAAGCCGGTTTTTTGCCCACTTACCCAATCTATTTTAAACTGCACATCATTTTCATGTACGACCACGCTTTCCAGGCTACCGGTACCGATGAGGTAACCATTGGTTTGGAGTTCGGCATACTGGGGCGGCAGGGTTTCTTTGCTTTTGTCGTACACGGCTTGCAAAGTCAGCCCTTGCAGACGCATAAGCGCGCTGGCAATGAGGGCGCTCTGGCGGTGCATGCCAATGCTGTGGCATTGCACGACGGCCGTGTCGCCATATACATCTATGATAAGCCCCGACAGTCCATCGCCTTCCCCATGAATTAAGCGAAAACAATTGGTGTGCGGGTTCGGCACCAGGCCAGCAGTATGCCGGGCTTGCAACGCGCGCTGAATTTTTTCTACCCAAAATTCGGGCTGATTTAGGTCGGCGGGTTCAAAACTCAGTACCCGAACGGTGATACTTCCGTGGTGAAAATGACCAATTCCGAGGAACTGATTCTGTTTGTCGTAAACAGCCACCGGATCCCCGTCTTGGGGGCTTCCTTCCACTCTTGCGATCGCTCCGGAGAAAACCCAGGGGTGAAAACGTCGCAATGCCAGGTCTCTACCTGATTTTAAAACTATTCGGTCTATTTGCATGAATCAATCATAAAAAACCAATATAGGTGCCATCCACCAAATACAGTTTTCCAGATGCAAAGGTACCCTTACTTTCCATTTTTAGAAGCAAAGCCGGGTCAATGATGTAAAAACAATATAAAGTTAAATTTATTTGTTGTTAAAACAAACTTTTGTGTACTTTTCGCCGCGAAAAAGACCAGAAGCACTATTGCTTAAGCTTTAATCTGTCTTTTAATCATATTTCTACGCTATGCGAATTCAATTTAGCCTCTCCTGTCAGAAAGGCACGATAATACCCATCAACTACCAGTCCGAAATTTCGAATTGGGTATTCGCCGTTTTGTCCAAAGCGGGCGCTGAGCTTTCTGCACATGTCCAGCAACTAGGGTACGACCTTAGTTCGCGCAACTTTAAGTTGTTTACTTTTAGCTCCCTGGCTATTTATCCATATGAAATGGACCAGGTGAAGCAAGAGTTTAAATTGCTTGGAAACCAGGTCAAACTCAACATTTCGTTGTACCTCGATCCTTCCTATGAGCAGCAGGTAATTCACCTGTTCCGCCAGCTACCCCTTACCCTGGGTACCTTGGAAGGTAAGCCGGCACAATTTGAAGTGAAGCACTGGCAAATTATGCAGAAGCCTAATTTTAAGGATACGATGCAATTTAAGTCGGTGTCTCCGATTTCGATCACAACGATTGAGGAGATTAAAACGACCAATCCTTACCTGCTGCCGGATAGTGAAATGTACGACATTAGCTTCTTTCACCACGCCGTACGTCGCTTCAAAGCCGCGAATCAATTCAAGTCCTTGGCGACCCTGAAATTACTCGACCCTGCATTTCCCATGCAGTATCGGTTGATTGGGCAAGCTAAATCGCGGCTGATTCACTTGAAACCAAATCCCGATGCAATTAACCAGTTGCGGGGGTTTGTGTATGAATTTGAGGTCAGCATGCCGATTCCCCTCATAGAGTTTTGTTATTATGCAGGGTTTGGAGAATACCCACACCTGGGTTTTGGTTTTGTTGATTTAAAATAATCCGATTACTATATCGCCGGGATTTCATATGCCATACGCCGTCGCAATCGGTTTTGTGCAACTTATCTGTGTTAGACTTGTTGCGGTAGCGTATTAATATTACCAAATCAATTGCCCTTCTGAAATGACGTTTGTCCGTAATGCCATAGGCATGTTTGCTGTAGGCTTGATTACACTGGCTTATATTGCTTGTACGCCCGATTCGAGTGCGCAAAATCGTGTATTGTTAAATGGTCATTGGACGATTTTAAAGGCTTTTCGCAACCAAAAACAAACGGAAACCCTGGATGGCGTATATTTTACCTTTACGGAAACGAATCAAATGATCACCAATTTGCCCGTGGGGCCAGAGGTGATGACCGATTTTGAATTTAGTAAAAATGTGATTCGGCAAAAGGGCAATAAAGTATTGGAATATCACATAGACCAAATCAACGATTCTATTTTAGTACTAGGTATTGAATTGCGGGGCATGCCTTTTGAATTGCAATTGCACCGCGCTGCTGTACCTGCGGAAGTGCCCGTAACCGTGCAAGACACGACCGAATTGCGCTAGAAATGCTGCCTTGCAAGGTGGCATTAGTATATAAACGTACATCATACAGGTGCAAAAAGCCTTTTACACCCGTTCCAGTACCACCGCGTATCCTTGTCCTACCCCGATACACATGGCACATAAGGCATATTGCACGTTGGTGCGCTGCATGGTGCGCGCGGCACTTAACAATATGCGTGCACCCGACATGCCCAAAGGATGTCCCAACGCAATGGCACCGCCGTTCGGGTTGATGCGCGGGTCGTTGTCGGCCAGGCCTAATTGACGGGTACAAGCCAATACCTGGGCTGCAAATGCTTCATTCAACTCGATGAGGCCGATGTTGGAAAGACTTACCCCTGCTTTTTCGAGGGCCAATTGACTGGCTTTTACGGGTCCGATGCCCATAAT
>CAIVGO010000622.1 GCA_903905445.1 uncultured Bacteroidota bacterium | reverse complement strand
GCGCCCGCGCGAACGCAAAACGTAGATACGCAAAACGTAATAACGCAAAACGTAGACGACCATTTACGGAACTGCGAGCATTGCGGCACCGCATACATTTACGGACACCGACGGCAAAAGTTTTGCACCGATCAATGTCGGATAGATGCCTGGCAAGACCGCACCGGCCGAAAATTGAAACGCACCGGCACCACGCAGGGCAAAGAATAATTAATTAACACTTTGTTGGTAAAGAAAAAACGTGTTGTTTTTTCAGGTTTTGTACAAATAAGCATACTGCATAAAAATATGTATTGTGTTTATTTGTACTAACCTATAATGCAAGCGATTGCATACTAATCTTGCAAATAAACCTGTTAGCAAAAAAGGTTTGTTTTCAAATAAAGCACTATACTTTTGTTTTAACATCAAACTAAAATTAAGATGATTATGCAGAAAACTACTCCAACACCTGAACAGATTGAACTGATTTTCAGGCTTTTAGAGATGCAGGCTGAGAGCACCCGGAAAATTGTATTTGAAGCCTTTGAACAAGTTCTAAAAAACCCAAAACCGGCCGAGCCTTCGCAGTCCCGTAAAACTATGACCGTGGATGAGGTAGCCGCATTTACAGGACTTGCCAAAGGCACCATCTACATTAAAACCATGCGTGGTTTAATTCCGCATTACAAGCGGGATAAGCGCGTATTTTTTGACCGTAACGAGATAGAAGCCTGGCTACTGGAGAACAAACGCATCACCACCACGGAAGCGGATAAGCAAGCCGACAAGTATTTGGCACAAAAAGCAAGCCGCCAAAAAAGGTAATTCCTGCCGTGGGTAATACCATTTCCAAAAACAAAAAACCTGCTATTGTTGGCAGCAATAGCAGGTTTTAACAAAAACAAAAAAATGGAACAAAATACACAACCCGCTTACGGTGGCAGTGGAGCGGGCCAACAATCAGGTAATGAAATGCAGGACAAAGATAGGGGTTTTAGTCCACCTTTTAAGTCATTAACACCCGTAGAAATTGCAAAGGATGTGCATTCTGAGCGCGAAGTGGAAAAAACAAGTGAGCAGCAAAGTATAGCGGAAAAACCAACCGAGCCGCAAAGCATCTTGGAAAAACTGAAAGCATCTTATCAGCGAATCTTAAGATTTGCTGAATCTAACATTGTATTTACACCCGCCTGGGTGCAGTTAGGCCCGGAAAATACCCCGATATTTTCAAAGGGAACTATTAATGTTGTTCAAGGCAAACCAGGTTCTCACAAGTCAAGGGTTTCGGAGATGTTTTGTTCGCTTTTGTTATCGAAAACCGGGAAAGTTGATTTTTGCGAATTTCATAAGTACAACCATGGAGGGGATTATTATGTGGCGTATATCGACACTGAAAGAAATTCCAAAGAACATTTTCCATCTGCTGTCCAGCGTATAAGGGAGCGCGCCGGACTTGATCGAATGGAAGATAATGGCCGCCTTTATCCAGTGTCCATAAAAGACCATGACCGCGCTAATAGGCTGGATGCCGTCAAAGCATGGATAGAGCATGTAAGAAGTGAAATGAAAAGTAAGGGTGTTTCTGACTGGAATCTGTTTGTTGTGCTGGACGTGGTTACAGACTGTACAGGATCTTTCAATAATGAAACCCAAACCATGTTGTTATTTGATTACCTCGGTAATTTATGCGAAGAGCATAACGTAACTTTTTTATTGGTTATCCATGAAAACCCCGGCAGCGAAAAAGCACGTGGCCACGCAGGAACGGAGGCAATGAATAAAGCAGACTGCCAAATACAAATTTCCTACGAATCTGGCAGTAATGGCGAAGAAACCGACTTAATTAAAATCCGGTTTTTGAAAACCCGTAATGCCGCAAAGCCTAAACCCCTGTTTCTTAAATATTCAAAGGAGATAAATGGATTAGTAACAGCTGATCCCGAATCCGTAGCCGATCACATGGAATCCCGCAAAAAAGATACTGGTGAAAACGACTTGATCGAAGTCTTGGAAGACGTGGTCTTTAATGGCAAAGACGAAGTACCGCAAAAGGAGGCAGTTGACACTTTAAAGGAAAAAATCGGCAAGTCAGGAAACACGATTAAGGCCAATTTAGACAACCTTATTAATCGTGGGGTAACAATCAACAACAACGGTAAAAAGTGCCAACTTACAAAAGAGGGAAGCCCCGGCAAGCCCACGGTTTACCGGCTTGTCGCCCAACAAAATGACACCACCCAAAAAATAGATCCACAAGATGAGCAGCCACCTATTTAGCCGTCAAAAAGTGACCCAACCAAACCAAAACGCCTATAGGGAAACTGGTTTGGTTGGGTGGGTTAATAGAGGCGAAAAAGTGACCCAACCAAACCAAAACGCCTATAGGGAAACTGGTTTGGTTGGGTGGGTTAATAGAGGCGAAAAAGTGACCCAACCAAACCAAAACGCCT
>CAIVGO010000621.1 GCA_903905445.1 uncultured Bacteroidota bacterium | reverse complement strand
TCCCCAAAACCGACCCCAAATCAGCCGGATCTAGCAAAAAAGGCAAATGATTAAGGTAACAAAACACGGGGTCATCCTTGAAAAAACCGATGCCGGATTTGAAAATGAAGGCGTTTTAAATCCAGCCGTACAACAAGAAGGTGATACCATCCACTTGTTCTACCGAGCCGTAAGTAAAGGGAATTATTCAAGCATTGGCTACAGCAAATTGAAAGGACCGCTCGCGGTGGAAGAACGATTTGATGTGCCTTTGCTTTTCCCACAAATGGAATACGAATCGCACGGCATCGAAGATCCGCGGATTACCAAAATAGAGGATACCTATTACATGACCTACACGGCCTACGATGGCGTGAATGCAATGGGTACCCTCGCTTTGTCGAAAGATTTGGTACATTTTGAAAAATACGGGATTATTGTTCCCCAGGTTACCTACGATGAATTTAAACATTTAGTAGGTTTTGTTACGGCCATTAATGTCAAATACGAGCGCTTTAACAATCGAAATAACCTGCTGACCATCCCGGATAAACAAATCCTGGTATGGGACAAAAACCTGATCTTTTTTCCGCGCCGAATCCAGGGACACTTGTTTTTCCTGCACCGCATCAAACCGGATATCCAAATCGTGGGCGTAAAGGCGCTGGAAGAACTTACGAAAGATTTCTGGGAGCAATACCTGATTCATATTCGGGAAAACATTGTGATCTCCTCTAAATACGACCATGAAGCCAGTTATGTAGGTGGGGGCTGTCCACCCATCGAAACAGAAGCCGGTTGGTTGATTATTTACCACGGCGTACACGATACCCCCAAAGGATTTGTCTATACCGCATGTGCAGCATTGCTGGATTTGGATAATCCACAAACAGAACTATCACGCCTGCCTTATGCCTTGTTTAGTCCGGAATACCAATGGGAACTCAATGGAGAAGTGAATAATGTGTGTTTCCCCACAGGAACGGCACTTTTTGAAGATACTTTATACATCTACTACGGCGCTGCCGACGAACGCATCGCTTGTGCTTCGGTCAGTTTAAAAGCGCTAACGGCAGAGCTGGTAAAAAACATTCAAAAACATGAGAAATGACCTCGCTTATAACCGCGTACCTGAAATAGAAACCTTGTTGTTCCGGCATGTGATGCCAAAGCAACCAGTACTCCTTACCACCCCACTGCCCGAAATTTTATTCATTACTTCTTATCCACCGCGCGAATGCGGTATTGCTACATATTCACAGGATTTATTAAAGTCCCTCGAAAATAAATTTAGCAATTCCTTTTCCCTTAAGGTATGCGCGCTCGAATCCGGGAACACGCATTTTCAATACCCAAAGGAAGTAAAATACACCCTTGATACCACCGATGCGGCACAATACGTAGCCTTGGCAGCTACGGTTAACAGCGATAAAAACATCAAATTTGTGCTCGTTCAACACGAGTTCGGCTTTTTTGAAAATGGTGGAGCGTCTGCTTTTTTGCAGTTTCTGTATGTCATAACCAAACCCATCGTGCTGGTTTTTCATACCGTGTTACCCAATCCCGATGAAATATTAAAAGCTAAAGTGCGCCGTATTGCGGCCGTTTGCGCCGCAGTAGTGGTGATGACGAAAAACGCTGCCCAAATTCTGAACACCTATTATGGTGTTGATACCGAAAAAACAAGCGTGATCCCACATGGTACACACTTGGTGCCCCATTTGAATAAAAATACCCTGAAAGAAAAATACGGCTTAAGCGGACGCAAAGTACTGGCCACCTTCGGATTGCTCAGTGCTGGCAAAAGCATCGAAACAACCCTCCATGCATTGCCCGAAATTATTAAACAGCACCCTGATGTCAAGTTTTTAGTAATTGGAAAAACCCATCCTACGGTCGTAAAATCGCAAGGAGAAGCATACCGCAACGCCCTCGAAGCGCAGGTAAAAGCACTCCAACTTACGGAGCATGTGCATTTTATCAACCAATACTTGCCGCTGGAGGATTTGCTCGAATATTTGCAATTAACCGATATTTACCTGTTTACCTCAAAGGATCCGAACCAGGCCGTAAGTGGCACTTTTTCTTATGCCATGAGCTGCGGGTGCCCCATCATCTCTACGCCTATTCCGCATGCCCGCGAGGTGTTGCAGGAAGATGCCGGCATCATCATCGATTTTCAAAATTCGGATCAAATGGCTACGGCTGTGAATCGCCTTTTGGGCGACGATGACCTCCGTACCGCCTTCAGTGCCAGTGCGTTACAATACATTGTGCCATCGGCTTGGGAAAATTCGGCCATTGCCCATGCACAATTGCTCCAAAAAATAGACGCACAAATACAGGACGCCCCGCAAGATCATTTTATGTTTTCCAACCGAAAAAAACAACCCCAAACCATTACACTCCAGTACCAATTGCCCGAAATCAGCCTGGAACACGTGAAAAAAATGACCACCCAAGTGGGCATGATTCAGTTTTCCATCATTAACCAACCCGATCTCGCATCCGGGTACACCCTCGACGACAATGCACGCGCCATGATCGCCTTGTGTATGCACTATGCACTTACCCAGGAAGAAAGCGATTTGGCCGATATTAAAACATACTTGGATTTTATTGGCTTTTGTCAACAGCCTGCTGGTAATTTCCTGAATTATGTAGATGAAAATCAGCAATTTACCCCACAAAACGACGAAACAAACCTCGCCGATTCCAACGGACGTGCAATTTGGGCACTAGGATTTTTAATTTCCAAACGCGCTGTTTTACCTTCCAATTTGATTGAACAGGCCAAATCCATTATCGATGCTGCGCTCAATCAGATACCGGGCATGCACGCCACCCGCGCCATGGCTTTTACCATCAAAGGTTTGCATTTTTGTAAAGAGGAAAATAAACCATCCCAACATGCCGACCTGATTAAGTTATTGGCCAACCGATTGGTGCAAATGTACCGCCACGAATCGGAGCCCGGCTGGCACTGGTTTGAAAGTTACCTCACGTACGCCAACAGCCTGCTGCCAGAAGCGTTGCTTTGCGCTTACCAGGAAACGGGCGATTTAGTGTATAAAAATACCGCCAAAACCGCCTTTGATTTCCTCCTGTCGCGCATTTTTAACGAAAAAGGCATTTCTGTAATTTCAAATAAAAGCTGGTTGCACAAAGGATACCGCGCCTTGCCCGTTTCACCGGGCGGCGAACAACCGATTGACGTGGCCTATACCATTTTTGCGTTGGACCGCTTTTATGCAGTGTTTGAAGACCCCAGCTACCAGGAAAAATTGACCATTGCATTTAATTGGTTCCTCGGCGTCAACCATTTGAACCAAATCATTTATAACCCTTGCACGGGTGGTTGTTATGATGGCGTGGAAGATTTACACATCAATTTGAACCAGGGCGCAGAATCAACCCTGAGTTATTTAATGGCTCGGCTTACGCTAGAGCGACAGGAACATTTCCTGCACAATTAAGCCCATACTGAAATTTTTATATCAATCGGTAGGAAGGGTGAAATGGAAGACTAGCCCCAATTGCCAAAGTACATCCCATGTACAAAACCTGGGTCACCTGATAAATATTATGGGGTGGCCCAAATTTATACGCCAAAGCCCACTGTTTTGTGCATAAAAAATCTAAATTTTTCTCGGATGAATAAGCACAAAACAGCGGGCGACGGCGTATTGTGAACTTACCGAAAATCACCATCCATATTTGTGCATAAACCATCTAAATTTTTCTCGGATGAATAAGCACAAAACAGCGGGCGACGGCGTATTGTGAACTTACTGAAAATCACCATCCGTATTTGTGCATAAAAAATCTAAATTTTTCTCGGATGAATAAGCACAAACCCAAGTGCTTTGGCGTATAAACATAATCAAAAATCACATTCCTTTTTGTTGATACACAATCATAATTCT
>CAIVGO010000620.1 GCA_903905445.1 uncultured Bacteroidota bacterium | reverse complement strand
ACCCCGAGGGGCATGCGGGTGCGGTTGAGGCAGTCCTGGCTCAATCCCCACAGCACATAAGATTGGTCTTTTTGCCGATCCACCGCGCGGGTAATGTATTTGCGGCCTTCCAGTTCATTGATGATGCCGTAATGGCCGGTTGCGATAAATTCGCAATCGAGCATATCGGCCCGGCGCAGGAGGCTGTTCCATTTGATATGGGTATTGCAGAGCACGCAGGGGTTGGGGGTGCGACCCGCCATGTATTCGTCCACAAAATTATCAATGACGTAATCGCCAAATTCATCGCGAATATCCACGATAAAATGGTGAAAACCCAATTTTACGGCCACCTGGCGCGCGTCGTTGATGCTATCGAGCGAGCAGCAGCCCGTTTCTTTTTTGGAACCGCCAGACGTGGCATAGTCCCAGGTTTTCATGGTTACGCCAACAACTTCCCAGCCTTCCTCGTGCAGCAACACAGCAGTGACGGTACTGTCGATTCCGCCCGACATGGCGACTAATGCTTTACCTAAACGCGACATATTCGTGTTTTCCGGCCCGGAATCCGATCATTTGGATCGATTCGAGGCCTGGTTTGTTGAAAAAGAGTGCAAAATTACGGGAAAATATTGCTTTTAAACAATGGGGAGCGGGAAGAAGTTCTGGAATTGTGATGGTATGTCGATTTGGGGCTGTTAAATGTTATTGATGTTGATCTAATTTCAGGTTAATACTGTATTTTATCGTGGATCAATCAAGGTAGGTCAAAGCAACATTTTAACTTAAATAACCAATATTCGACCTCTAGCGAGGTCGGGCGCTGCGGCTTGGCATTGCGTTTCTACCAATATGCGACCTCTAGCGAGGTCGATTGATTCCGTTGGACAAATCAATATTTTCTACCAATGCTTGAGTTCTTCCAAGGTCGATAGTTGCGGTTGGAGTAACTATGATTAAATCACAATAGAAGTTGAATATTGGTAGTCAGCATTGCAACTCAAAGGCTCCCGACCTCGCTAGAGGTCGCACATTTGTAGAAAACATGTCAAACATCTTCATCCAACCGACCTCGCGAGAGGTCGCATATTTGTAGAAAACCCGTTTATCATCCACACCCAACCGACCTCGCGAGAGGTCGCATATTTGTAGAAAACCCGTTCATAGTCCGCCCCCCAACCGACCTCGCTAGAGGTCGTATCTTTGTAGCTAGTATCGTTGTAACCACCCCCGCCGCGCCGCCCGCACATCAAACAACCCAAACAACAACAACCCAACCAATCCCGCCAACAAGGCCAAACCAAATTGCAGGGGCCAGGCAAACGCCGTTTTTTCAAAAACCAGCCAATCAAAGCCCAAAACAAAGGCGGTAAAGCCCGAAACCTGCAACAAACCTCTGCGACTGGCTTTAAAACCAAAGGTCCGACTCGCCAACCAGGCCACTGCACCCGCCACAAATAGATGCGTACTAAGGGTGGCAATCGCCGATCCATACGCTTGATAGGTGGGCACCAAAAGGGCATTTAAGGTCAAATCAATGCCAATACCAATGATAAAATACCGGTTCATAGGGCCCAATTTTTCATGCGCCGTCAGTAAGGTGCTAAAAATATACAACACACAAACCGGCACAAACACCCAAATCAGGATACCCAAAATATCGGAGCGGTAAACACTTGCGCGCTCGGGCATCATCAACTGCACCAAATCGGCCCGGGCGAAAAAGACGGCCGCACTGAGGGTGATGCTGCCCGCCCAAATCAACTTAAAACTCAGGGAAACTAAGGAACGCACCTCGGTAATGCTGTTGTGCCGCAACAAGCGCGCAAACATGGGCAACAACAGGGTGGCAAACAAATACCCAAACATATTGCTCGCATCCAGCAAGCGGTAAGCGCCCGCGTACACATCCGCGTGTACTTTGCCATCGGGCAACATCCGCTCTAAAATGACCGCATCCAAGCGGGAATAGGCAAACATGAGCAAGATCACCAGCGCGTAAGGCACACTTTTACGCAATAAAAACAATACTGCGGGTTTGCCGGCCTTCCAATTACCCGCCCAACTCGGACGCAGGGAAAAACGCACTTTGCGGCGCAACAGGCCATACACGATGAACAAAGTAAGCGCGAGCGCGATCGTTTGCGCCAGTGCGAAATATTCGATGGTGAAGGCGCTTTTGAACGGCTCCACCCATAATAAAATACTGCAAGTGCCCAGCATCAGCAATTTATCGAGGGCCGATAAGAAACTATCGAGCTGGTAATGCCCTAAACCGGAAACATTGGAGCGCAGAAAGAAAATGAGTTGCACCAACACCTGGTTGACCAATAAAATCGTCAGCAAAGGCAACTCCGCCCTGCCATAGCCCAGGATGAAAAAAGCGGCTAAAAGCGTAAGAAACACATAAGCGGTGCTCAATAATAATTTGAGTGCCAGAAAGTTGGGAAAATACTTGGGCAGCAAATGCGGGTGCTGACTAATGTTGCGGTTGTTGAAATTCTGAATACCAAAGTCGTTCAGAATTTGAAAAACGTAGGCTAAGTTCAACAAGGCAAAATACAATCCATAATCGGATCCGACTTCGTTTTGCACGTGCAAGTCGATTCCGAATATAAAAACCGGCTTTATCAGCAGGTTGATAAAGAGCAGCAAGAAAATATTGAGCAAAAAGGCGCGATTCACGGTGCGAAGGTACTATGCGGCCGGGGTAAGTGTGGCTATTTTGCCACCCTTGATTTTTAAAATGCGCTGGGTGCGTCCGGCCAGCTCCATATCGTGTGT